>DASTBJ010000727.1:0-2771 GCA_035712125.1 Terriglobia bacterium | reverse complement strand
ATTGAGGGCACGCCGGCAAGGTTGTTCACGGCCATCCTCGTCCAGCGATAGAACCGGGATTCCCTCTTGGCGTATTCCGCGAAATAGATCGCGACAATAACGCCGAAGGGAACAGCCGCAATCGACATCAGCAGGACAAGCAACACCGTTCCGTAGATGGCGGGGAAAATGCCTCCCTCAGTCATTCCGTTTGTCGGCGGTTGAGTCAGGAATTCCCAGCTCAGACGCGCCGTGCCATGAGCAATGATATTGCCGAGGATAACCGCCAGCATGGCAAGGATGAGCAGCGTGGCGGCTGCGCAAAGCATCACAATGGAACGGTCGACTGCTTTTCTCATTCCGCTCCGAATAGCCTCGCCCGCATGCGGCGGTTGTAGCGATCCCCAATCCAGTTCAAAACAGAGGTCACAACGAAAAGCAGGGTGCCGAGAAAGAACAGAATGCGATAGTGACCGCCTCCAAAAACGACTTCACCGAGCTCTGCCGCCACCGTCGCGGAAAGCGTACGGGTCGAAACCAGGGGACTCAACGAAAGGTACGCCGCATTGCCCGAAGCCATCAGGACAATCATCGTTTCGCCGATTGCGCGGCCAAACCCAAGAATCATTGCTGCACCAACACCGGGCATTGCCGCGGGGAATACCACGCGCAGGGCAGTCTGAACCTTGGAGGCGCCGAGAGCGAGCGATGCCTCACGGTAATGTTGGGGTACGGCATTAAAGGCGTCTTCGGAAACGGTATAAATGATTGGAATCACAGCCAGCGCCAGAGCAATGCCCGCATTGAGCGCGTTCAGGCGAAACTCAAAACCAAACTGAGCCTGGAGCCATGAGGCGAGGACAATGAGAGCAAAAAACCCCATCACCACGGAAGGGATGCCGGCCAGCATCTCGATCATTGGCTTTATCCACTCCCGGATTCGTACGGGCGCAAACTCCGAGGTATATAGCGCGGCGGCGAGGGCCAAAGGCGTCGCGAACAGCATCGCGATCAACGTCACTTTCAAAGTTCCCAGAACTAGAGGGATGACGTTGTAGCGCGGATTCGCGGAGACCGGCTGCCATTCCACTGGAGGTGCAACGGTGCCCGCGATGCTCGCGCCCTCTGTACCTCCCCAAAGAAGAGGCAACGCCTCCCGTCCCACGTAAACGAAGATCAGCAGAATGATCCCGATTGCAATCGACGCGACCGTGAGAATAAAGATCTCTGCGGCGCGATCGAGAAATTGCCGGCGCTTAAGATGTCGATTGGTCATGTCAGAGACGCGAAGCAACTCCGAGACGACCTGGCTGCTTCGCATGAATCTATTCTCCCTTTAGTGGATAAAAACCCTTCTCTGAAACAACCTTCTGTCCCTCCGGACCGAGCACCCAATCCTGGAAGCCCTTAACCACGCCTTCCGCAGGACCTGCGGTATACCAAAACAGTTGCCGGCTGATGGGGTACGAACCGTTCAAGACATTCGCCATACTCGGTTCGATTGGCGCTCCGCCTGCCTCCTTCGTGATGCCGATGGTCTTGATCGCGGCGGCATACCCGATTCCACCGTAACCGACGCCGCCCTTGTCTTTCGCTACGGCATCCACCACCGCACCAGTCCCTGGAAGCGCTTGATACTTCGGAGGAAAATCCTTATCGGCAAGAATGTGCTCCTTGAAGTAAGCATAAGTGCCGGAGCTGTTTTCCCGCCCATAGAGAACTATGTTCCCGGGCGTTCCGCCCACATCCTTCCAGTTGGTAACCTCACCGAGAAAAATCTTCGCCACCTGCTCCATCGTCAACGACTTGATGGGGTTGTCCTGGTGGACGTAGATCGCCAATGCGTCCAGAGCCACCGGGGTCTCCACCGCCTCAAGCTGGCGCTTGGTCTTGAGGCTTTCCTTCTCCGCATCCTTCATCGCGCGTGAGGCCTGGCAAATCTGTGTCGTGCCATCAATCAATGCAGCAATTCCGTTACCGCTGCCACCCGCCGTGACCTGAATCGTAACGTCAGGATGTTCCTTCATGTAGAGTTCCGCCCACCGCTGGCCGAGCTGGACCATCGTGTCAGACCCCTTCATCGTAATGGTTTGCGATTGCGGTGAAGGACAGGCGGCAAGGAGTAGCAGGCTTAGTGAACAGACCCCAAACGTAAACTTTTTTGTCATATAAGGAGCATAGCCGATCCAATGTTACGTTCTTGTGAACTGTCCGTTAACCGTTGGTAACACAGGGGTTGTTGCGGAATGTTAACGTACTTGTCACGAACACGTCCCGCCCGTTTGTGGTTCCATAGCGAGCATGGCAAAGAAGATCTTGATCGTTGAAGACGAGCGGGATGTCGTCAAACTCCTCCGTTACAATCTCGAAAAAGAGGGTTTCCGCGTCAGTTCGGTAACAGACGGAAGTCTTGCGCTCTCCGAAATGCGTCGCGAGCTGGCGGACCTTGTCGTCCTGGACCTGATGTTGCCCGGAATGGACGGACTGGAGATTTGTCGTCAACTACGGCGGCATGAACGGTATGCAACGATTCCCATCCTCATGCTGACGGCCAGAAGCGAAGAAGCCGACAGGGTCGTTGGCCTGGAACTGGGTGCAGACGACTATGTCACCAAGCCGTTCAGCATGCGCGAGCTCATCGCCAGGGTACGGGCCCTGCTCCGCCGGCAGGATCCGGTGCCCCAGCGCGCCGCGCTGGCCCACGGTGACATCCAAATTGATCCTTCTGCGCATGCGGTGAGCGTATCAGGCAAACATGTCGAGTTGAGTGCGCTGGAATTCCGTCTTTTGCA
>DASTBJ010000726.1:0-7372 GCA_035712125.1 Terriglobia bacterium | reverse complement strand
CACACGTCAGCACACCTGCGTTCCTTCCGGTGAGCACATCCACGGCAGAATCCCCGATCATCCACGTCTGTTCCGGCCGTCCGCTCGTGTCCGTCAGAATTTGAAATATCCCCACCGGATCCGGCTTTTTTCGCTCAAAGCTATTGCCCCCGTACACAGCGGCGAATTGCTGCAGGATCCCGAGGCCCTCCAGCATCGTCCGACTGAACCGAATCGGCTTGTTCGTCAGCACTGCCAGTCGAAAGTCCGTCAGCCGGCCGAGCGTCTCGTACACGCCGGGGTAAAGCGCGCTGTCATCGAGCATGTGCTCGCGATAATAGGAGAGAAACAGCTGCAGACCGGCATGAACGTCGGCGGGGGCGGCGTCCGCTCCGAGGGCCCGCTGAATAAGCATCTGTGCCCCGTCGCCGATGAAGCTGGAGATTTCGTGCTCTGTCAGCGGAGGCAGATGAAACGTTGCACGGACGTGGTTGACCGACGAGGAAAGATCCTTCTTTGAATCCACGAGAGTGCCGTCAAGGTCGAAGATCAGGACTCGCGACACAACCTACGCAAATTCCTTTTCTCGGGCGAATCGAATCCGGTCTTCCTCGACGAACTCTCGAACGACAGGATTATCGCTCGCGTACAACTCGGCCATGGTTCCAATGAAGGCAAAACGCCCCTTATCGAGCAGGGCGACGCGATCAGCAACCCTTTCCGCACAGTTGGCAATGTCGTGAGTGACCACAACCTGGGTCATGCCCAGCTGCCGCTGCATCTTGCGGATCAGGTCGTTAATAGTCTGCGACATCAGCGGATCGACCATTGTGGTCGGCTCGTCATAGAGGATTGCCTGGGGTTCAACGGCAAGAGCACGCGCAATGGCAACAGCACGTTTGACGCCTGTGCTCAGCTCGGACGGCATGAGGTCCTGGATGTCCTCGATATCGGCAAGCGTGAGTTTCTCCTGAACGCGCCGCTCCACTTCCGCGGCGGAAAGTTCCGTGTCTTCCAGGGGAAACGCGACGTTCTCCCAAACCGTCATGGAATCGAACAATGCTCCGGACTGAAAGACGAGCTGAACCTTCTTTCGGATTGGAGCCAGTTCGTTCTCCGTGAGACTGGTCACATCCTGTCCATCGACAATGATCGTGCCGGAATCCGGCTTAAGCAGTCCGACGATATGGGTAATCGTCACTGTTTTGCCAATACCGCTGGGGCCGAGAATGGCGAAGGTGGTTCCCTTTTCTACCGTGAAAGAGACCCCATCGAGGATCGTGCGGTCACCGAACGACTTGTGAACGTCGATGAATTCAATGAAGGGCGCCACGGGGCTATTGTAGATTCCCCGCGTGACGAAAGCCATTGCGAGTCGGATTAGAATGGTCGAGACCTGGGGTGACAATCGAATTGGGAGGTCTGCTTTGAAGTTCATCAACATGTCTCGTCCCGGCAGCTCGGAGATCCATCTCGGCTGTCACTGGGGAGCGGCGTATTTTGACGTCTCGCGCGCCATCACCGACGGTGTCGTTGCATTTTCCGGGGTGCCGGCCACGATCGAGGACGTTATTCGGACGCCTAACGGTCTGGAAAGCCTCGAACTCCAGCTCCAGCAATTCCAGGCCGCGGCGCGGGATTTGAGCGCCCTGCTGATACGCCCACAGGACGTTACATTGAAGGCTCCCGTGCTACGACCGCAGAAGCTGATTGGGATCGGCCTCAACTATCGCGACCACGCAGAGGAATCGAAGGTTCCTATTCCCAAATCTCCGCTGCTATTTGGTATGTACGCCAACGCCATCGTTGGCCCGGAAGTCGCCATTGTCATTCCGCCGGCGACGTCCCAGGTCGACTATGAGGCAGAACTGGCCATCGTCATAGGATCCCGGGCGCTCCGTGTGAGACCGGAAGACGCTGTGAATTATGTGGCGGGATACACGATCGTCAATGACGTCTCCGCCCGTGACCTGCAGTTTGGCGAGAAGCAGTGGACCCGCGGAAAATCCATCGATACCTTTGCGCCGATGGGGCCCTGCATGGTCACGCGCAGCGAACTCCGTGACGGCTCCGGTCTTGCGATCCAGCTGAGGCTGAACGGCGAGACGATGCAAAAATCAACCACCTCAAATCTCATCTTCAACGTTCCCGCACTCGTGTCGCATATCTCGCAGACCATGACTCTCGAGCCGGGTGACGTTATTTCAACGGGGACGCCCAGCGGCGTCGGGTATGTTCGAAAGCCTCCGGTATTTTTAAAGCACGGTGATGTTGTAGAAATCGAAATCGAAGGTATTGGTGTGCTCAGAAATCCCGTCGTCCGTCTCGGTTGAAGAGATGCTCGATTGTCTCCAGAAGTTCCTGGCTGTTGAAAGGCTTTCTCAGGAAGTGTACGCGATGCTCTGAAAAGAAGTGACGCGTGTCGGACTGCACGGGATCCACCGTGACGAAAAGGAACCGCTGGTCTGAATTGAGATCCTTGTCCTGAACGAGCCGATACAAACCCTGCCCGCTTAATCCGGGCATATGACGGTCACAGATGACGAGGTCGTAGACCTGAGTCTTAAAGCGCTCATACGCGTCGGATCCCGAGCCTGCGACATGCACCGTGGCGCCATGGCGTCGCAGAGTCTCTTCGACAAACTCCGCCATCTGCGCGTCGTCGTCGACCACCATGATCGTCTTTCCTCGCAGGAGGCGGCTTGCCTCGAACGGTGAGCCGTGTCGATACGACGGAAGTTCGAGCGTCAGGGTCGCACCATTGTCATAGGAGCTCCACGCATAGAGTTCGCCTTCGTGATCCTTGGCAATCTCGGCGCAGATATTCAGGCCAACGCCGCCTTCTCCGGGCTCAAAGATACGCGACGAATCGCGTGGAGGCCCGTTGTCGGATATATGAAGCTGAATGCGATCATTTCGTACGGCCGTCGAGACGAGGATCCTTCCAGGCGTGGGTCGAATCGACGAGACCGAGTCTTCCGCGTTCATCAACAAGGTCAGGGCGACCTGCTCAATCAGCGACGGATCTCCAATAGCCTTTGGAACCGTTGCATCAAGATCCAAAACGATCTCGATGTCTGCCTCATGCCTGTGGCTGCGCAGTTCCACAACATTTCTCACGACAGTATTGAGATCGAAAGGTGCTGTTCGTGGAGTCACGGCACCGATAGCGGTGAGGCTCTGGACAAGATGGGCGGCGCGCTCAGCCTTCTCCAGGAGGCTGCTGACGATCTGCCGCATTTCCGGTGTCAGGCTCGCCCGCTCCACCAGGAAGGCATAGCTCGCGATGTCTGCAAGCGGCGTCTCGAGTTCTGTTGCGACACCCGTGACGACTCGGCCTACCGCTGCCATTTTTTCCAGACGGCCAACCCGCTTGCGCAACTGTGTGTGATCGGTTACGTCGGTCGCGAAAACGATCTTGTAGCCCTGGTCGGTGAGCGGAAGCGTTTGAACCTGGAAGGTGCCTCTTCCGGGAACGTCAACTTCGCGCTGGAGCTCGGTGGGAATACTCGGCGCACCCTGAAACACATCGGTGAAACAGGAGTTGCAGAGAATCACCCGCCCTCTGGCGTCGGTAATTGCGACGGGAACCGGCAGCAGCGCAAACATCATCGAAACCAGCTGCGCTGGATCTAGTGTGAGGGACGCCCCATCCCTGGACATACCCAACTCCCTCCCTGGGAGTTATACCTTAAAAATCAAGCACTTAAACGTAGGCTGAGGACATCACGAACGCAAGCAAAACCCCTAAATTACAGCCTACATATGGACCTTATCGGACAGGCGAAACATTTCCTTAAGTCCCGCTTTCGGGGGCAGTCGCCCGCAATCCCAAGATGACACAAAGCAAAGTCATACTTGAGAGGGTCGCTCCGGTCCAAAAGGCGCAGGCTGTTGGTAATGTCGAGCGCCATTGCCCATCCCGGGCTTTTCATGGCTGTCAGCCCGATATAACGCGAGATGCGGGCGACATGTGTATCGAGGGGAATTACCAGCTGATCCGGCCGAACCCGGTTCCAAATTCCGCTATCGATACCATCCGGCGGGCGGACCATCCAGCGGAGATACAGATTCATCCGCTTGCAGGCACTGCCATCAGCCGGCGACGGCAGCAGAAAGCGAACACCGATACGCCGTTTCAGTTCACCCCGTGGATAGAACTGCTCGTAGCCAGTCTCGAGCATGGTCGCGGTAAAGCGCGTGAGCGCCGATCCTGTATCTGAGTCGGCGGGCGATAGTCCGGCGAGAAAGGCGTTTTCCAGCGATCCGTGCATTTCAATCGCACGGCGAAGCATCCAAAAGAACACCGCCAGATCGCGGCTCGTGTTAAAGCGGTGATAGAAGGAGCGCAACCGGTGCGCATCTCGACGAGGGTCGAACGCTGCGATCGCCTGTGCAGGTCTGCTTCCCAGATACGATAAGGCCTGATTCGCCGTCGCCAGAATGGATTTGACGTTGCCGTACGCGAAGGCGGAAACGATGAGGCCGACTACTTCGCGATCGTGCGGATCGTTGTAGCGGTGTACAAACTGGACAGGATCATTGGAGACGCGGCGTTCTTTAGGAAAGCCTTCAAGGAACGCGTCAAGGTGATGCTTCAACTCCGGGACGGTACTGGTGGTCATGGGGAAGACCGATGAGGGCACGACTACATCCAGCCGCTTCTTCACCGGCGGCCTATTATACAATGCTTCCTTATGCGTTCTCGCTCGCTGCTCGTCGTTATCGTGATCCTGACGGCGGCAGCACTCGTTGCTGGTTACGTCCTCACTCATCGCAAAGCCGACAATTCCATTCGCGGGTCCGGCACCATCGAAGCTACGGATGTGGATCTTTCCTTTCAGATTCCCGGCCGTGTAATCGAAGTCCTGGCCGTTGAAGGACAGGCCGTAAAAGCCGGCGATGTCGTCGCGCGACTATCGCCGGATGAACTCGCTCACAAGGTAAGTCAGATCCAGGCTGCGCTGGAAGCCGCCACCAGTCAGGTACGCCAGCAGGAAAGGGTCGTTGCTCTGCGGCGGGATGTCGTCGAAGGACAGGTGGAGCAGGCCCGCGGTGAAGCGCAGGCCTCGCGGGTCGCGGCTGATCGCGTGCGCGAAGGGCTTCGCCCCCAGGAGATCCGGGTAGCGGAAGCCGAACTCGCTCAGGCAGAAGCACAACTGGCCCAGAGCCGTGCGGAATTCGACCGTATTTCCAGCCTGGTCAAGGAAGGCGTTGTTCCCAGGCAACAACTCGACAATGTCGAAGCCGCGTTGCGCACCGCGGAGGCCGCTCGGGAAGCCACTGTCCAGCGGCTCGCGATCGCCCGGGAAGGATCGCGGCGACAGGATATCGCCGAAGCGGAAGCGCGGGCGGAGACGGCTCAAGCCGGTGTCAACGTCGCCCAGGCAGGCAGGACAGACGTCGACGTGCAGCGCGCTGCGCTCAGCGCGGCCCGGGCAAGAGAGAAAGAGCTGCTGGCGCAACTCGAAGCCGCGAAGACGCAGCTGAGTTATACCGAAATCCGAGCCCCCCTGGACGGCGTCGTTCTGACGAGGAACGTCGAAGCCGGTGAGTTCGTAAACCCCGGAACTCCAGTTGTGACGATCGCGAATATCGACGATCTCTGGATGAATATCTACGTGCCGGAAACGCAAACGGGACTGGTAAAGCTTGGCCAGGAAGTTCGGGTGACCGTCGACTCGTTCCCCGGCGAGTCCTTCAAGGGGAAGATCGCGTTTGTGTCGTCGGAATCGGAGTTTACGCCGAAGACTATCCTCACGCAGGAGGAGCGCATCAAGCTCGTGTACCGGACGAAAGTAAGCCTGGAGAATACACAGCAACGGCTGAAGCCCGGCATGCCCGCTGATGCGGAGATCGTCGTGCCGTGAGGATGTGGAAAAGAGCGAAGAATTTAGAAATTGGACGAATCCTGCATACATGAGCGGTTGCTCACATCGAATGATGAAATCGTCACAACTCCCCTCCTCGGGCCTGACTCTATTTTCGAAGCGGATTCGTCCAATTTCTAAATTCTTCGCTGTCCTCAATATTCGTGAGCGTTCCTGATGGCACCGCTGATCTCCATTCAAGAGCTCACTCGAACATTCGGCTCCATCACCGCCGTTGACCACCTTTCGCTCGACATCGAACCCGGCGAACTATTCGGCCTGATCGGCCCCGACGGCGCGGGCAAGACAACAGCCATCCGACTGATGCTCGGCATCCTCAAGCCCACGTCCGGAGCGGGACGCGTGGGTTCGTTTGATCTGCTCCGCCAGTCCGAGTCGATCTCCACCCTGACGGGTTACGTGTCTCAGCGCTTCAGCCTCTACACCGAGTTGACCGTCGAGGAAAACCTGGAGCTCTTCGCAGACCTCTACAACGTTCCGAAACAGGATCGCGCGCCGCGCCTGCAGCGCCTGATGCACTTCAGCCGGCTGGAGCCATTCCGGACGCGACTGGCCGGCAACCTTTCCGGCGGCATGCGTCAAAAGCTCGCCTTGTCGTGTTCGCTGATTCACACGCCGAAGTTGCTGTTTCTGGATGAACCCACGACCGGCGTTGACCCCGTCTCCCGGCGAGATCTGTGGCGCCTGCTTTTTGACCTCTGGCAGGAAGGGGTTACGATCGTTGTCTCGACTCCTTATATGGACGAGGCCGAGCGTTGCACGCGTGTCGGATTTCTCAGCCAGGGAAAACTTGTCGCTTCCGGCAGGCCGGAAGAACTCCGCCGTGCCTTTCGCGGTACCGTGCTGGAAGTTTTCTCCGACCAGAGATTCGCCGCAAAGGATGCGCTGGAGCGGAGCCCGCACGTGGCGGACGTGAATCTTTTCGGTGAAGGCCTTCACGTCACGGTACTCGATAACCTTTCGGCGGCAGAAGTCGAGACCCGCAACGTTCTCGGTGCGCAGAACATTGCCGTCCGGTCGATCCAGCGCGTGGATCCCTCGATTGAAGACGTGTTCTTCCAACTGACCGGAGCGACGCATGGCTAACTGGTCGGTCGAAGTCGAAGGGCTGACCCGCACGTTCGGGAACTTTGTTGCCGTGGACCACATCAGCTTCCGCGTACGCGCCGGTCAGATTTTCGGGTTTTTGGGACCGAACGGCGCCGGCAAATCCACAACGATCCGAATGCTGACAGGGATTCTTGCACCGACGAGCGGGACAGGACGTGTCGCGAGGTTCGACATCCGAACGGAACGCCAGCAGATCAAGCAGGCGATCGGATACATGTCTCAGAAGTTCTCGCTTTACGAAGACCTCACTGTGAGAGAAAACCTGGCGTTTTTCGCCGGAGTCTACGGGGCTACGGACCTGGACTGGGCGATTCGCGTCTGCAGGCTCCAGGAGGTCTTGCACTCCATCTGCTCATCACTGTCGGCCGGCTTGCGACAACGCGCCGCCCTGG
>DASTBJ010000725.1:0-3893 GCA_035712125.1 Terriglobia bacterium | reverse complement strand
CACGCGTGCTGTTCAAGATTACCGATCCGTTCGCGAATGCCGGCGATGTCAGCCCCGACGGTCAGCGGTTCATCATCGCAATGTCCGCCCGGTAGAGAAATTGGGGACAGAGAGCTATGTCGCAACGCGAAATAGCTCTCTGTCCCCAATTTCGTGCCTGACCTGACCCCGATCTATATCTTCGACGTTGCGGGCTTCCCGCTAGCGGTATGGCCGGACGAAACCGACAGCTCGTCATAATCCGGTGTCAACACATACGCGCTTTCGCTGTGCTGGCTGAGATCGAGCCCCATCCGCTCCTCATCCGGAGTCACGCGAAGACCCATCACCGCCTTGAGAACCATCAAGATCACCGCGGTTCCGACTGCAGCGAATGCGATCGTAATACCGACGGCAATCAGCTGCGTTGTGAGCAGCGAAGGATTCCCGTACAGCAGTCCGTCGTTTCCTGCAGAGTTAATGGCTTTCGACGCGAAAACGCCGGTCAGGATCGCTCCAAGGATTCCACCCACGCCGTGCACGCCTACGACATCCAGCGAGTCGTCGTAGCCGAATTTTGATTTCAGAAGGCAGGCGCTGTAGCAGAGCACACCCGCTGCCAGGCCTATAACCATCGCGGCCAGTGGCGTAACAAAACCGGCCGCCGGTGTAATCGCGACCAGTCCCGCAACGGCGCCTGAAGCCGCTCCCAGCATGGTCGGTTTACCGTTCCGGATCCATTCCGCAATCATCCATCCGAGCGCGGCCAGAGATGCCGCAGTATGCGTCGCCATGAATGCGCTCGACGCAAGCCCGCCCGCACCCAGGGCGGATCCGGCATTGAATCCAAACCAACCCACCCACAACAGGGCAGCGCCGATGACAGCGAAGGGCAGGTTATGGGGCGCCATCGGAACTTTCCCAAAGCCAACACGTTTGCCCATGATCAAGACGGCCACCAGAGCGGAGATCCCGGCGCTGATATGAACGACCGTTCCACCCGCAAAATCCAGCGCACCCATGGTGCGGATAAAACCGCCGACACCCCATACCCAATGCGCGAGGGGGTCATAAATCAACGTCGACCACAGGAGCGAGAACACCAGGAACGTTGAAAACTTCATGCGCTCTGCGAAAGCGCCTGTCATCAGCGCCGGTGTGATGATGGCGAACATGAGCTGGTAGAACATGAACGTCTGGTGTGGGATCGTCGCCGCGTAATCTGCGTTCGGCTCGGCACCGACGCCGTTCAGACCTATCCATTGGAGGCCGCCGATAAAGGGCGAACCGCTCGCAAAAGACAGGCTGTAGCCGATGATGATCCACTGGGCGGTAATGATCCCGACCATAACGAAGTTCTGCATCAGCATGCCAAGAACATTCTTCGACCGGACCAGGCCGCCATAAAACAGAAACAGGCCTGGAATGGTCATGAACAGAACCAGGGCCGCCGAGATAATCATGAACGCTGTGTCGCCGGTGTCCGCAGTCGGCGGTGCGGGTGGATCCTGTGCGGCAAACGCGGGCAGAGCTATCAGCACAAGCAAAGCCAGGGCACCAACGGTGCGTCGTAGTGCAGTCATATCGAGTCATCCCCCATCGTCTTTAAAGTTCGAAAGCAAAAAAAAATGCCCACGCGTTTAACGCGAGGGCTTCGTCGCCTTTGTTCGATTGTTCCGGTATTGGGTACACCGTTGTACCGATGTCAGGATTTAAAGGATAAAGCCTCCGAGGTCAACCCTCGCCCACAAATCTTTACGAAATATTTACTAAATAACACTATAAATTTACGCTGCCTTGACTCGTTCCGGCTGCGAACCGTCGATTCACGATAGCTGGCCTCCCTCGAAGACATGCACGAATTCAATCCGTTGTCAGGCGGTAGCCAACGCCAGGCTCCGTGCGAAGGTGTCGCGGCCGACTTGAATCGGCTTCGAGTTTTCGTCGCAACTGCGCCATATACACGCGGAGATAGTGGGATTGTTCGGAATGTCGCGGGCCCCACACTTCATTGAGCAATTGACGCTGAGTCACCACGCAGTCTGCATGCTGGATCAGGATCTGTAGTAGCTTGTATTCAATCCGAGTCAACCGCATCTCGTTTCCGGATACCACAACGCGCCGGCGCTCCAGATCAACTTCGACATTTCCGAACCTGAAGGGTGTTGCGTTCGTGGACTGCGTCGTCGTCCGCCGGCGGCGCAAAGCGACCCGGACGCGTGCCAGCAATTCGCCGACGGCGAATGGCTTGCTGATGAAGTCATCGGCTCCGGCATCCAGCGTTTTGATTTTGTCGCGTTCGTGCCGGCGGACCGAAACAACTATGATCGGCACGTCGGAGTTCCACTCGCGAATTTGCCGGATGACTTCCACGCCGTCCGAGTCGGGCAATTCCAGTTCGAGCAGAATGACGTCGGGCGGACGAGTTTCGGCGTATTGCAATCCTTCAGTGGCGGAACTGGCTTCCTGGAGGCGATAACCTTCCGCGGAAAGCGTCGTCCGAAGAAACTTTCGGATCTGAGGATCGTTGTCTACCAGCAGAACCTGCGGAGCCGATTCCTTAACAGCGGCCATTGCTGGATTTTGGCATGACTGCACCGGAACTGCAGTTAGTGATTTAAAGGTAGACTATGGCCGGAGAGAGTAGACCTAATGTCCAACGACTTGCCAGACAGGCTCAGTATCAATCCGAAGAGTCCCCACTATAACGAGGAGGTGTTGAAGCGTTCCATCGGCATTCGTTTCAATGGAACCGAACGAACGAATGTCGAGGAGTACTGCATCAGCGAAGGTTGGATTCGTGTTCCAGCCGGGCGCGGTGTAGACCGGCACGGACAGCCGCTCACCATGAAACTGCGCGGGACTGTAGAACCATTCTTCAAGGAATCGACATGACGGACGCGTCATGAAATTCTTGTCTCCATGTGCTTAATTGCTATTCTGAGGGAAACTTCTTCGCTCCTGTTGCGTCATCCAGCAATGAGGTGTCTCTATGCGAGCGCAATATCGCCCATGGACTGCTGTTGCGGCTGTGCTTATTCTCGCCGCTTTTCCTCCTCTTTCGTTACCGCATCCCCAACTCGCGTCGGCGTCGATTGAGGGCGTGGTTTTGAAGCTCGGCAGCACCGAGCCGGTTGTCGGAGCCGTTGTCGAGTTGTCCTGGCGTCAGGGGCCTCCCGGAATTCCGCCAACACCGGGAGTTGCGCCGCCACCGGCCGCGCCCCCGCAGGTTAGAACGGTAACGACCGGTGACGACGGCAAGTTCGCCTTCCGCAATCTTCCGGCCAACGAATACCGGTTGGTCGCCACCCGTCCGGGCGGCACCTACAATCCTGCGCAGTATGGCCAACGCGACCCTCGCTCGCAGGGCACCCCGCTCACTCTGGGAGAGGGCCAGGCGATGAAGGATGTGCGTCTTGACATGGCTGTAACGAGTGCGATCACAGGACGTGTCTACGATCGCAATGGCGATCCTGTCGCGTACGCACGCGTTCTCGCCATGCAGGCCTGGTATCACGAAGGGAACCGCCTTCTGGACTTCGTTCAGGTCGTTCACACCAACGACCGCGGCGAGTACCGTCTCTTCTGGCTCCCTCCGGGGAAGTACTTCGTCGCCGCGAGACCGGAGGCGGCGGGGACCGCGGGCGCAACCAACTTTGTCAACACTCCCGATCGCATCGGCCAGTTTCACGAGGAGGTGTCGACCGTCCCCCCGATCACTCGCACTATTCAGGACAACGAAGTCGTCAGTGAAACCTACGAACTCACGTTTTATGGCGGTCAGACGAATCCACTGCGTGCGCAGGCTATCGATCTGCGACCAGGCATGACCGTTCCGGGAATCGATATTCCCCTCGCCGCCGGAACCGTGCGACCGCGAACCATCAAAGGTATTGTCATCGACGGCGCTACAG
>DASTBJ010000724.1:0-3066 GCA_035712125.1 Terriglobia bacterium | reverse complement strand
GATACTCGATTTCGCCATTCCAGAAAAACCCGTCGGATGCATCGAAGAACAACACGAGCCCCTTGGCAGCAGGCGTGTAGGCCGATACGAAATCCTGCAAACGGTTCATCGCGACCTTGAAGCGTTCTTTTTCCGGGCGGGAAAGCCCACGTACGGTGGAGGCCAGCTTCTTTAATTCAGTCTCGAAGCCGCGGTTCAAGTTGACGGGCTGCGCCTGGTCAACGTTGAGATAAATACTCAGTGTGCACGGTTCGCTGTTGTGCGGGCGTGCGAACAGCAGGGAAAGATCCTGGGTCTTCATGGTTATCTCCAGTCGCCGATCAAATTCAATATGTGGAGTTTGCAAGTCAGAATCCAAATGGCGAAGCCTTGTGACACCGCTTCAGCGGCCCGTTTTACGCGGATTAGTGAGGGTAAACTTGATTTCGGGGTGGGAACCGGCCTTGCCGACCGGACGCCTTCGCACAAGTGACAATGAAACGGTCCAGCTGCCCGGAGCCAGCTGTCAATGTGACAAATATTCTTGATAGGCCGAGGCAGGGCGTGACAGTGTTTCCGCCAAGCCTCATTCTGGTGTTGTGACCAACCGCTTGTTCAGACTCGACGCGTTCAGCGACCGAGCTGGTCCAGTGCATTCCTGGCTCGCTGGCCGCTTTCAGAGTCGGGGGCGATGGCTACAGCTTTGGTCCAGTACTCGCGGGCTCGGTCTTTCTGCCCGATATTTCCGTAGATGGCTCCAAGGTTGTAGAGGCCGTCGGTACTTGACGGATCGAGCTTCAACAGTTGTTCCGTTTCGCGGATGGCGCCGTCGACATCTCCCGCTTCGAACAGGACGCGCCCCAGTTCCAGCCGTGCTTCCCGATTCTTAGAGTCCACCTGCAGAGCTTTGCGAAGGTTTTCGAGGGCTTCCTCACGGTTTCCAAGTTCCCGGGAGACCTGGGCCATTCGCAGCAGGATAGGAACGTGTTCCGGATTCCGTTTCAGACTGTTCCTGAGATCCTCGAGCTCACGTTCGGGCGCAGGCGGTGTATCCAATGTCTCCCACATGTGTCGCGCCGTGGCGGCATCATCGGACAGCGCGTCCGCGTCGGTATTGCGTGACTGATAGATCAGTGTCGTAATCGCCAGGCTGGACAGCACCGCAATGATCCCAATCAACACACCCCGCTTCATAAGTCTCCTTTAGACCGTCTTCTCCACTACGTCAATGCCAACTTTGCGCAGAAAGCTTTCGGGCGACTCGCCTCCGATCAGACCCAGAACGTAGTCATTCTTTAAATCGACGACGCTTCCATCGACATTGAGCGAGACACTGTCGGGCCGGATCTCATTAAGGCTGGAGTTTCGCAGCACGCGGCACTGTGAGCTGTTTTCCGCGGCGCTCAATTGTTCGAGGTTTCGCTTCCGGAGGCGTTTAAACTCGCTCCCGCGGTAGGACAGCGTCACGCGATTTCTTCCAGACCTGCTGAGCGCCAAAGCAGCCTCCACTGCCGAGTCTCCGCCGCCTATTAATAGGATGTCCTTGTCTTGATAGGACTCCGCTTCGATCAGCCGGTAAGTCACCTTCGCGAGATCGCCGCCGGGTACGTCCAGCCTATGCGGCGTGCCGCGCTTGCCCAGAGCCAGAACGACATGCCTCGCCGAGTAAGTTCCTCTGGGGGTTGAGAGAACAAACGATCCATCCTCGGCCTTGCGAATGTCTTCGACCTTTTCGTTGGTATGCACCTGAACGCCGGTATTGGCAACGATACCTTCCCAGATACTCAGCAGAGTCTCCTTTGTACCGTCCGCAATATAGAGGCTGCCGTACAACGGCATTTCAATCGGTTCCGCCATCAGAAATTTTTGCCGTGGGTACTGGCGGATCGTCGAAGCGATGTCGCCCTGTTCCAGCGTGATGTACTTCATTCCGTGCTGCAAAGCAGTCAGAGACGCACTCAATCCCGCAGGTCCCGCACCTACAATCGCGACATCGTACTCTGCATTTTCGGATGCTTGCTGAGCCATCAATGCTTTGATGTAATCGATAACCAGTCGACCCTCATTAATCGCTGTCTTAATCAGACCCATGCCACCGAGTTCGCCCACGATGAACACACCCTTGACGTTAGTCTCGAATTTCTCGTCAACTCGGGGCACGCGGATCGTTTGCCGAACTCCGCCGACAGCGAGAGTGATCGCGGAAGTCGGACATACGTCTGCACATTTTGCATGGCCTGTGCAACGCTCAGGATGCGCGAGGATCGCCTTGCCGTTTACGAGTTCAAGCGTGCCCGTCTCCGGACAGGAGTCCACGCAGCTTCCACATCCGATGCAGAGCACCGCATTGATGACGGGTTGGGGTTTTCCGGAGGCCGGCTCAGCTTTGCCGGTCTGCTCGGGGGCGCGATGCACATTCCACAATGCCATTGGCGCGCCGCAGGACGAGCAGAAAGCTGCATTTATGGTGACCGGCCTGGTGCAGCGAGGGCAGGGTATCGTCTTGTCTGCAGATTGAGCTCTTGAGGCTGGCGGCGTTGTGCCGGATTTGCGCGAAGAAATGCTCTTCAGGTAACCCCTCAGGAAAAAGAACGTAATGACGAGACCAATGAGGACCGAAACCAGAGTGTCCATCAGAAATAACCCATCAGAATCACCAGACTGACGTGCACACCCGCCAGTACGGCGAACGAGTAACTGAAAGGGCGGTGCACGACATGCCAGAGTTGAAAAATCTGATTCGCGCGTCCGAGGAATGCCACTTTTGTGACCAGTCTGGATTGACGCCGCACCAGACGAATGACACCTTCAAGTTCAGAGTTCGAAGAGGGCAACAGGCCAAACAGCGTGAAGACAGTTCCCGCAAAAGTTTTAGTTGCGGCACGCCGCAACCTCGCGGTCTGAAAAGGGCGCCGAAGGTCGCCCCAAAGCATAGCCATCAACGCAGCAAGCATCGACATCTGTTCGATGAGAGCCGTATCAGGGGCCCTTAACACGATCTCCAATTCGCTCCGTGGAATTATTTTCTGCTGGGACAAATCCTCTCGAGCGTTTGCCGAAATTTTCTCAATCTCGCCGAGACTCAGG
>DASTBJ010000723.1:0-4526 GCA_035712125.1 Terriglobia bacterium | reverse complement strand
AATTTTTTTCTGCGAACCGCGATTCTTTTGCTACTTGCTTCCGGCTGCACCCCTTCGAAAACCGAAACGACCTCCGCTCCAGTTGAGGGAAGATCACTCCAGAATCCGGTCAGCCCGTCGGAAGCGTCTCTTGCCTCCGGCAAAAAGCTCTACGACAGGCTTTGCGGGGACTGTCATGGCTCAAAAGGGGACGGGGTCAGCGAGATCGCCGCAGCAATGTCGGGAAATGCGGCGCGTCCGCCGGACCTCACCGATGACAAATGGGACCATGGCTCCACTGACGGCGAAATCTTTGTGAGCATTCGCGACGGCGTCGGTGGGCCGGCCGCAATGAAGGGACTGAATGGGCGCCCAGGCGTGGGGCCGACGGAGATGTGGCACATCGTGAACTACGTGCGGAGTCTGAGACCGGCGCCGTAACACTACCGTTTCCGCTGGGTGATTTTCCTGTTAACATTCATTCGTCCTATTGGCCAGGTACAACGTCCGTACCTCGACAGCGCCGTCCAATTGAAAACTCAGAGGTGCTGGTGGTGCTGTTCGACTCCTATCAAACTGAAGGATTTCACGACGAGATGTTCGACCCTCAGGGTGTGCCGCGTACTGAGGCTCGACTGCTGCTGGAGACCATTCAATCGCTGGAGGAAGGACAACTTCTCCGCTCGCAGCGCGCGGCGGAGCGGTTGCTGCTCCAAATGGGGATTACCTTCAACGTGTATGGGGACTCGGCGGGTACCGAACGCATTTTCCCATTCGATCTGATCCCCAGGATTGTCCGCGCTGACGAATGGGAGTGGATCGAGCGCGGTCTCAAGCAACGGATCCACGCGTTGAACGCCTTCATTGACGACATTTATCACGAAAAGAAAATCCTCAAGGACAGGATCATTCCCGAGGAAGTGATTCGCTCGGCGACGTTCTATCGTCCGCAGTGTGAGGGAATTCACCCTCCACTCGGTGTGTGGTGTCACATCACCGGAACGGACCTCGTCCGGCACAGCGACGGTCAGATCTATGTGCTCGAAGACAACCTGCGCGTACCGTCCGGCGTATCGTACGTACTCGAAAACCGCGATCTGATGAAGCGAACATTCCCGAGTGTGTTCGAAGGTCTTCACGTGAGGCCTGTCGCCGAGTATCCGGACAAGCTCCTGGCGATGCTCGAGGCGATAGCGCCTGCAGGTTGCAGCGACACGCCAACGGTGGTCCTGCTGACGCCGGGCATCTACAACTCAGCCTACTTCGAGCACAGCTACCTCGCGCGTCAGCTGGGAATCCCGCTGGTCGAAGGACGTGATCTCTCGGTGCAGGACCGCGTCGTGTTCATGCAGACCACTAAGGGATTGCGCCGGGTCGATGTTGTCTATCGACGTATCGACGACGATTTCCTTGATCCCGAAGCGTTCCGGGAGGATTCGTTGCTGGGTGTTCCGGGCCTCCTGGAAGCGTACCGCGCCGGAAACGTCGCTCTGGCCAATGCGCCGGGTAATGGCGTTGCTGATGACAAGGTCGTTTACGCGTACGTGCCGGAGATCATCCGATATTACCTGGGGGAAGACCCGATTCTTCAGAACGTCCCGACATTCCTTTGTTGGAAAGAAGACGAGCGAAAGCACGTCCTGGAAAATCTGGACAAGCTGGTCGTCAAGGCCGCCAACGAAGCTGGCGGTTATGGAATGCTTGTCGGTCCGCATTCTACGGTCCTGCAGCGCGAGCAGTTCGCTCAAAAGATTGAGGCGAACCCGCGAAACTACATCGCGCAGCCCACCCTTGCGCTCTCCACGGTGCCAACCCTGATCGAAGATCACATGGAAGGACGGCACGTTGATCTGCGTCCGTACATCCTCTTCGGCAAGGATATTCATGTAATGGCCGGAGGCCTCACGCGTGTCGCATTGCGGAAAGGGTCGCTTGTCGTCAATTCTTCACAGGGCGGAGGAAGCAAAGATACCTGGGTGCTCAGCGATTCACAGGCGGTGGCGTCATGAACCGAGCAACGCGACCGCTGCTCAGCCGAGTAGCCGATTCCGTCTACTGGATGGGTCGCTATGTCGAACGCGCGGAAAACGTCGCGCGCTTCATTGGAGTCAATCTTCACCTGCAGCTGGATCTACCCCTGGCTCCGGCACATCAATGGCAACCGCTTATCGACACATCTGGCGATACGGAAGTATTTCGCGAGAAATGGGGTGAAGCGACAGAAGAGAATGTCATCCAGTTCCTTGCCTTCGATGACGAAAACCCGAACTCGATTTTCTCCTGCCTCCGTTTTGCGCGCGAGAACGCGCGATCGGTACGCGAAACCATCTCGTCCGAAATGTGGGAACAGATCAACAGCATGTACCTGCAGATTCAACTGCAGCGCGCAACGCCGCAGCATGATGCGCTTCCGGAAGTTCTGAGAAGCATTCGGTTAGCGTGTCACATGTTCCAGGGAATTACCGAAGCGACCATGCAGCAGGACGAGGCATGGAATTTCCTGCGTCTTGGCCGAATGCTGGAGCGTGCGGACAAAACGTCGCGGATATTGGACGTGAAATACTTCATTCTGTTGCCGTCGCCGCAGAATGTCGGGACGCCCTATGACGACCTTCACTGGGCTGCGGTACTCAAATCGGTCAGCGGATTCGAGGTCTATCGGAAGCAACGCGGTCGGATGTCTCCCATTGGAATCGTCGAGTTCCTCGTAACCGACCAGGAGTTCCCCCGCGCTATTCGACACTGCGTCAACGTTGCGGGAGAATCCCTACGGGCGATAACCGGAACGCCTGCAGGTCAATTGAAGTATCCCTCCGAACAACTCATGGATGTGCTACGTGGAGAACTTGAAAACGTAGGTATCCAGGCGGTCGTTCGATCAGGATTGCATGAGTATCTCGACGGTTTGCAGACAAGGATGAATGGCATTGGGGAGAGCCTCAATCAGGATTTCTTTGTCCTGCGGCCGGAGAAGAGGATTGAACCGATGCACCGCCAGAGCCAGAGTCAGGATCAGGTTCAGACCTCTGGAGGGGCGCGCGCGTGAAGGATCCAGGGACGGCATAGTGATTACCTCGACCGAGTCTGAAAAAAGCCCGCTACGGTACTCCGGAATCGCCGGACACTGGGACGAGGCTGTCCTGCCCTCAGGCATGCCCCGACGTCACTGGAGAGATCTTTACGTCGAAGTAGGCCGCATGGGGCTGCGGCAACTGCAGCGTCGATGGCACAGCGGACAGCAACTGATCCAGTCGGAAGGCATTACGTACAATCCTGCGAGCCTTCCTGAAGGCAGCGAGTACACATGGCCGATGGATCCCATCCCTCTGGCGATCGACCAAAAGGAATGGATGTTTATCGAAGGCGCCGTCGCTCAAAGGGCCACGCTTCTCAACGCGGTACTGGCGGATCTTTACGGCAGCCAGAGGTTACTGCATGAAAGGCACGTGCCCTCGGCACTGGTCTTTGCGAATCCGAATTTTCTGAGACCGTGTTTTGGTCTGCAACCGGCGGGTGGTGTTCACCTTCACTCCTACGCGGTCGACATGGCGCGGTCTCCTGACGGTAGCTGGTGGGTGCTCGCCGATCGAACTCAGGCGCCTTCAGGTATGGGCTACACGTTGCAAAACCGCCTGATCACGGCGCGGACGCTTCCTGGAGTCTTCAATCAATGTCGCGTGCGTCAGCTCGCGCGATTCTTCGATATGAAGCGTGACGTCCTGCTTTCACTGGCCTCGCAGCGCTCTAATCCAACGGTTGCGGTTCTGACCGCAGGCCCTCACAACGAGACTTACTTCGAGCAATCGTTTCTAGCGGGGCAGTGGGGCTTTACGCTTGTCGAAGGTGCAGACCTCACGGTTCTCGATCGCCGCGTTTATGTAAAGACACTCGGCGGGTTGCGTCAGGTGGATGTGATCCTGCGACGCCTGGATGATTCTTTCTGCGATCCGCTGGAATTGCGGGGCGATTCGCTGCTTGGGGTTCCGGGGCTGGTGGACGCTGCTCGCAGCGGATCGGTAGCCATTGATAACGCCCTCGGTAGCGGCCTGGTAGAGACGGCGGCTCTGATGGCATTCCTGCCCGACTTATGTCGTGAAATCCTTGGAGAGGAATTGAAGATGCCGTCGGTGGCCACGTGGTGGTGTGGACAGGAAGAACCTCGCCGCTATGTGCGCGAGCATCTGAAGGACCTGGTCATCAAGCCCGCATTCGCCCGTTTCGGTCATCGGACCGAATTTCCGGAAGTCCTTGACGGCGTCGCGCGTGGCAACCTCCTCGAGAGAATCGAAGCGCGACCCGAGGATTTTGTCGCGCAGGAACGCGTATCGCTTTCGACGGCACCGGTTTTCAGCGAGACCGGTTTCGTTCCGCGTCATGTGATCGTGCGTGTCTACGCGTCGTGGAATGGAAGATCCTATAGCGTGCTGCCGGGGGGGCTGACTCGAGTCTCGTCTCAGGACTCGTCCCGATCCGTTTCCATGACCCTGGGCGGGGGCAGCAAGGATACATGGGTTTTCAGCGGCATAGATGAGCCGGCTCCCGTGCGT
>DASTBJ010000722.1:0-2735 GCA_035712125.1 Terriglobia bacterium | reverse complement strand
GTTCGTTACCATCTGTCCTACTTGATTCACGCCGTCTCGATGGAAAGTGCCGTGCTTTTCGGAAACTATGTGGGATGGGCGGTTGCTTTACTGACCGCCAGAAAAATTCCTGTGGACGATTTCCGCATGAACCTGGTTTGTCTTCGAAACGCCATTGCTAAAACGTTGCCGCAGATCGAACCGTTTACCAGGGAGTGTTTCGAGAGTGCGACTGCCCGGTTATCCGGTGAATCGGCCTTGCCGACCCATATTACCGACGACAATCCTAACCGCGCACTTCTCGAAGAATACTTGGCTGCGCTGATCGGCTTCAGGCGGCAGCGCGCTTCAGAAATCATTCTCAATGCCGCGAACAACGGCGTTGACATTCGCGATATTTACCTGAACGTGTTTCAGCAGGCTCAGTATGAGATCGGGCGTCTCTGGCAGATAAACAAGCTCAGCGTACCTCAGGAGCACTACTGCACCGCAGTAACTCAACAGATCATGGCGCAGTTGTATCCATATGTGTTTACGGCCGCAGCTAAGCCGCGCAAGGTTGTCGCGGCATGTGTCCAGGGCGAACTGCATGAGATTGGTTCCAGGATACTCGTGGACTTTTTCGAGATGTCCGGATGGGATACCCGCTACTTTGGCGCGAACTTACCGACATCCGGCATTGTTGAAGCCCTTAGACAGGAGAAACCGGATCTTTTGCTGGTCTCCATCACGATGACCTTCCACCTGAAGGCCGTGAGCGACCTCATCAAAGCCATCCGAAAAACAGAACACGGAGACAGAGTCAAAATCCTCGTCGGGGGATATCCCTTCATCGTGGATCCTGTGTTGTGGCACACGGTCGGCGCCGACGGCAGTGCTCGCGATGCAAAGGCCACGTTGCTGCTTGCGGATCAATTGTTCGGCAATGCCTGAAGTGCCTCGGCAGTCAATATTACTAATCTCCGATTATGAGGGAACGGTGTTGCGGTTCGAGTCTGAGAGCAGCCTGTCAGGTAGCGTCGGGCAGCCCTTCGCGTCGCTTTTGGATGGGGAAAGCGTTGCTAAGGGTCGCCGTTTTCTGGAATTGCTCCAGCGCGAAAGTGTTGCCTGCGACTGGACGCTGAACCTGCGTCTGGCCGGCGGAATATGCTCGTTGACATTCTGCGGGATCCGGAAGGATGCGGAGTTGATTATCGTCGGCGCAGCCTCGCTGCTCGACGGATTGAGGCTTTACCGGAGCTATGCCGAACGCGCAAATCATCCGATGGATCCGTTGTTTTGCTCGATTATCGAGCGTGCTCCACCCGCACTCTTTGGAGCGAACGAGGAGGATCTGGACGAGTTCACACGATTGAACAACGAACTCGTGGACGCACAGCGGGAACTGGCGCGCCGCAACGCCGAATTGAAGCGTGTTGAGAATGAACAGAGGTTTCTGGCAGATGTCGGTGCGGTACTCACGTCGACTCTGGACTATGAGGACACGCTGAGAAATATCGCTCAATTGGCTGTTCGGGATCTGGCGGATTTCTGCGTTGTGGATATCGTCGAAGCCGTGGGCGGAACCCGGCGTCTGAGGGTTGTGAGTCGAGACCCTTCGAAGGCATGGATTTGCGATCTGTTCATGCAAGTTCAGGAAGGGGCGGGTCACACCCCCTTGGTCCAATCCGTTCTTGTGAATAGGCAAACGACCCTTTATCAGTCCCTCTCATTCGAGAGCTTTACATCCGGTCGCTATACTGAGGAGACCCTTAGAGCAATTCGGGCTGCAGACCCCCAGTCCATGATCGTCGCGCCGCTGTTGGCGCGCGAAAAACTTTTGGGGGCGATTGCCCTTGTATCCTCGTCACAGTCTCGTTTGTACGGCCCGACAGATTGCCGCCTGGCTGAAGAGCTTGCGCGGCGCGCGGCGCTTTCCATCGAAAACGCGCGGCTTTTTTCTGAAGCACAACGCGCAGTCAAGACGCGCGAGGACGTGCTGGCAGTTGTGTCGCACGATCTCAAGAATCCTCTGGCGACCATCGAGCTTGCGGTCACCTTACTTCGCGGTTTTAAGCAGATTGATGAGAACCGAGTGAGGGAATTCGTGAACAGGGTTCAGCGTTCGACCGATCAAATGGAGACTCTGATCGCTGATCTTCTCGACTTTGCCAGAATTCAGAGTGGGACTTTTTCGGTTTTGATATCGGCAGTGAAGCTCGGTGAGGCGGTGATGCCGGCGATCGATCGTATGCGAGCTCTGGCTGAAGCAAAGCGGCAAACACTCGAGGCCGACATACCGTCAAGTCTTCCTTCTGTTGCAATCGATGCTCATCGCATAGGACAAGTCGTCTCCAACTTGATCAGTAATGCGATCAAGTTCACACCCCTGGAGGGCACGATCCGAGTTTTGGCCCGTCTGCAAGATCACCAGGTTGTCGTATCTGTAGAAGATACGGGACCAGGTATCCCACAAGAACATCTGTCGAAAATCTTCGATCGGTTCTGGCGGACTCCTGGGACAAAGCAAAAGGGAAGCGGCTTGGGGTTAGCGATAGCCAAGGGCATCGTGGAGGCTCATGGCGGAACGACCTGGGCGGAGAGCCAATTGGGCAAAGGCAGTTCATTTTTATTCACTGTCCCTTTGGCTGAGTTGGACGCCGGCAAACGCACGGATGCGGCTAACGCGTGAATTGGGGGGCTCACAGATCATAGGCTTCAGGAGTCCCCTCTTGTGGACGTCAAGCATCCCGCTTGACTGCTGTCAGCACTTCCTG
>DASTBJ010000721.1:0-7823 GCA_035712125.1 Terriglobia bacterium | reverse complement strand
GGAAACCTGAGCCAGCTGTTCCATCCGCGATCGGACCTGCAGCATGTCGTAGAGCTCTTCGGGGTCATACCGACCGCCACCACCGATGCCGGCAGGATTGAGGTCGGTGTTGACAGCGACGAAATAGAGCACGACATCGCTCCCCCTGACTGCGCGGAGCACCTTCTGGAATCCTCCGTCGTCATCGGCATCGACACGCCTGTTGAATATCCCGACCGGATTTCGTTGAACGGGAATGCCGTTGTGAACACCGTCGGTAAGCACGACGGCGCCTTTGCGCCCCATCGGCCTGCGCAGTTCCGCAAGGGCGTCGCCGATCGCTCCATAAAAGTCGGTGTTGTTGCACGAACGATCGTTCGGTTGGAAGGGGACCTCGACGCTACCGCTGCCACGAGCCCTCCAACCGAGCAATGTCTTGTATGAGCCACCAAACTGCGCCAGGGCGATGTTGTCCTGTGGACGCAGCCTTGCGGTGAATCGATTCATGGACTCGACCAGAAAGGGCCAGAGGGGTTGTGTGCTGGTGCTGCAATCGATGAGTAGAAGGACGCTATAGGGCGACTCCACCGGAGTAAAGTTTCGAATCTCCTGCTGGACTCCGTTCTCATAGACGGTGAAGTCGTCTTTCTTGAGCGTCGTCACTGGACGGCCGGAACCATCCGTAACGATGACATCCAGCGTCACAAGCGAGACGTCGACATTCAGGACAAGAGGCTCCTGCGCGCTTGCAGCCAGCGCTCCAACAAGGGTCAATACCAGCAGGGCGAGCCAAAAGGTACGCATCGACGTATGGCCAGCATCTTATTCCATTCGGCTTTCAATGTGAAAGCTTCAGGCCGGCGGCAATTCGCAAACGTAGACCGTTTGTTGCGTGTTCAATTAGAATTCAGGTCACGGAATCAATCGATGGTTTTTCGACGCTTTGTTCTGGCACTGCTGTTCGTTCAGGTGGCCCTACCCCAGGCTGGAAGGAATGGCTCGATCCAGGGCGTCGTTATTAATGAATACAGCGGTCAACCATACACAGAAGCTTCCGTAGAGCTCATGGGCGTGCAGCAGGGGCGCGTGCTGTCGCGTACCGTGCGGACGGATGCGAACGGGGCGTTCCGATTCGGGGATGTTCCTCCCGGCATGGGCTACCACCTTGTCGTAACGGGTGACCGATTGCAGCCGACTGCCCATGGTCAGCGAAACTGGAACGAGCCCTGGGTTCCGTTCAACCTGGAGCCCGGGGAGAATCTCGGCGACATTAAAATATCAGTCCAGCCCCTGGCCGCTATCCGAGGCCGCATCCTGGACAATCAGGGACGGGGACTTATGGGAGCTCGCGTCGTCGCGTTAAGACCGACATGGGAACCGCGCCGCGTATTGGAAGCAAGCTCCACCCAGGTGACGAATTCCCGTGGCGAATATCAGTTCCTCAGTATTCCGGCTGGTACCTACTATATTCGCGTGACTCCCTCGAACTCAGATTCCGCAGCAAACATAATGCTGTCCTCACCCTCAAGGGTCGACCAGTCGCCGCAGAACGCCCGGTTGGTGGACAAGGACCCGGAAGGTTATCCGGTCACCTATTTCCCGTCCACACTCCACGTCGCATCGGCGAAGCCGGTCAATTTGCCCGCGGGTGGCACCGCGAACGATATGGACATCACCGTCACCAGGATTCGTACCGGCAGGGTCCGGGGCACGGTCACACGCGACGGCAAACCGGTTAATGCCGGCCAGGTGCTGCTTCACCGTCACGGCACCGCGTCGGACTCCAACTGGTCCAGGCTCGCCGAGATCAACGACGAGGGCCAGTTCGATCTCCGCGGGGTTATTCCCGGTTCCTTCACCCTGTGGACCCGAGTGGGCGAAAGCGACCAGCGACTCTGGGGGAGAACAACGGTCGAAGTCCAGAGCGGTGAGACCAGCACTGTCCCGGTAAAAGTCGGAATGGCGCCTGATATCGGAGGACGTCTGTCTGTCGAGGGCTGGACGGAAGCCGCGGAACCCGACTTCACACGAGTCTCGGTTTTTCTCGTACCCGATGGGCTAAGACCGGTCGACGCTTCGCTGCAACGACTCGAATTGAACATGCCGTCGAGAACCGCAGCGGTGTCTTCTGACGGCAGGTTCACGTTCCGGGGGGTTGCGCCCTGGGATTATCAGGTCATTGTGTCGCCGACAACTCCGGGCGCTTCCCTTGGCCGGATCTACGCGAAAACTGTCCGTCTCAATGCGGCAGACCTCCTGGCCGGGGGCCTTCACGTCGCACCTGGGCTTGAAGGCCAGATGGATATCACGCTGGCATTGGATTCAGGTGGACTGGACGGGCGGATCCTGGACGCAGACCGCGGAAATCCCGAGACGTCGCGAATTGTCCTGGTGCCCGACGATCGCGATCGTCACGATCGGTACCTTGCCGTCAGGGTCAGTACCTCCGGCCGATTCCAGATACAGGGTATCGCGCCGGGAAAATACAAGGTGTTCGCATGGAAGGAAGCCCCACCGGGCGCCTGGTACGACCCGGACTTCCTCCAGAACTACGAGGACCGTGCCGTGGCCGTAGAAATTGAGCCGGGCGTCGGCGAGTACCTCGAAATGAAGTGGTTTCAGTAAGCATTCTGCATCGCTATCCTGTTGAAATTAAAACATGTCTGACCGGTTATATCGATTGACTTGGATTATGTCCGTCGCTTAAGCTGACCGCGCTTTTGCTGGCGTTCGAGTTCGCAGAGCAGGAGAACTACATGATCTGGCGATTGGTATTCGTCTTAAGCCTGACATCCCTGCTGATCGGCTGCTCCAGAGGACCCAAGTCAGTGCCCGTGCCCGCAACGAAGTCCTCGGTCACACCCGCCGAGCAGCCTGTTCCTCAACCGCAACCGCCAGCAAGGCCAGTACCAGCACCGCCAGCTGTGCCCACACCGGTTGCCGCGCAGCCACCCCGGGCAGTTCCAGCACCCCCGAGAGAAGCCGCGCCTGACCCCGTGGCCGCCGTGATAGCGGATGCACGTCGTCGCTTTGAGCAGGGAACCCAGCTCTACGAGAGCGGTTTTCTAAAACAGGCAAAAACCGAATTCGATGCCGCCGTCGACGTCCTTCTCAATTCATCACGCGCTTATCCCGGAAACGACCGAATCCGGGCGGAGCTGAACACCCTCGTGGCCCGGGTACACGAGATGGAGGTGGCGGCGATGAAGAATGGGGATGGGTTCACCGATCAGGGCGCCCAGCGTGCTGCAATCGATGACCTGAACCTTGTTCCGACATTCCCCGCCCCGATCGACCCGAAACAAAAGGCGGCCGTGGAGGCAGGTCTCCGGGACGCCCATCACGACCTTCCCATCGATCTGAATGGCCGCGTGCTGACAGCCCTGGATTACTTCCATAAGGGCCGCGGTCGGAACACCATGGCGGTCGGACTGGAACGCGTGGGACTGTATCGATCGATGATGGAGCGCATCCTCATGGAGGAAGGGGTCCCGCTGGATCTGGTTTTCCTGGCCCAGGCAGAAAGCGCTTTCCTGCCGAGGGCGGTTTCGCGCGCCAAGGCGCGAGGCATGTGGCAATTCATTTCGTCGCGGGGCAAGGAATACGGCCTGCGCCAGACATGGTGGATTGACGAGCGCTCAGATCCCGAGAAGTCGACGCGAGCGGCAGCACGCCATCTGAGCGATCTGTATGAGGACTTCGGAGACTGGTATTTGGCGATGGCAGCCTACAACGCCGGACCCGTTCGAGTTCAAAACGCTCTCAAGAAGACTAAAACTCAGACATTCTGGGAGCTCGCGGATAAGAAGGCTCTTCCCCGAGAAACCATCAACTACGTCCCAACGATCCTGGCAATGGCAATTATCGGCAGAGATCCCGGTCAATATGGGTTTAACGTCGAGCCGGACGGGCCACTGGAGACCGAGCGAATGGGGCTTGAGAAGGCGACAGATCTTCGAGTCATTGCGGAAACCCTCGAACTGCCGGTGGATCAACTTAAAGAGCTGAATCCGCACATCTTGCGGTGGACTACGCCGCCCGACGATCCGGAATTCGAATTTATCGTGCCGAAAGGGTACTCCGACCGGTTCATGGAAAAGGTTGTTGCCATGCCGGACAGCGAACGCATTATCTGGCGGTATCACAGCGTTAAGAAGGGTGAAACCCTTTCGGCTATTGCCAGGCGCTATGGGGTCTCGGTTAACGATGTCACGCAGGCGAACAGGATCAGCGTCAAGACATCGCTCCAGATAGGGCGGGAGCTTCTGATTCCGGTGAGCGGCAGCACTCGGCCGCCGGTTGTCGGGGCAAACAAATCCACAGCTTCCAAACCGACACCGTCGGCGATCCCCTCGTCCTACAAGGTCAAACGGGGTGACACCCTGACATCGATCGCGGCCAAATTCAACGTGACCGTCAATGATTTGAAAAAATGGAATAAACTGACGTCAACACGGTTGGATATCGGCCAAAAGCTCGCGCTTGCCCCGGAAAACGTCCGGCAGGCGAACTGACAATTTCGCCTCTATCCTTCTCAAAAACGGGGCGTCTAACGCCCGTATCATGGAAGCAGTGTTGGGAAGAGCCGAACAAGCCGCTTATGATTCTGACGAAGAGAAACTCCTCATCGAGCAGGCGCAAAATGGCAATCGAGAGGCTTTTGAAGAGCTCGTCCGGAAGCATGACCGCGACATCCTGCGGCTTGCGTTCCACATGCTTGGAAATCGCGAAGAGGCGCGAGAAGTTTTCCAGGAGACCTTCCTTAAAGCCTATCGGTCGCTAAGCCGGTTTCGATTCGAATCAAGTTTCTACACCTGGATTTACCGGATTGCCACAAACGTCAGTCTCGACCACCTTCGAAAACGACAGACGCTGAAGGAAGAGATATCCTACGAATCCGACACCGAAAGTAATCCGGACCGCCCAGCCTTGAAAGACACGCTCGCCGCCACCACGTACTACAGCAATCCCGAGCGCCGGTTATACGGAAAGGAAGTCGGCGAAAGAATCCAGGAAGCGTTAAAAAGCCTTTCCGAAAAAGAGCGTCTTGTATTTGAATTGAGGCACTATCAGGGCCTGAGACTGCGAATGATCGGCGAAATCATGGGAAGCACCGAAGAGACTGCGAAAAACTACCTGTTTCGCGCCACGCAGAAGCTTAGGGCGCAGTTGGGAAAAGTATGACCTGTCAAGAATATCAGAAGCAGATTGTCCTCTCGCTTTACGAAGAGTTGGAGCACGGCGAGAGAGCAGGTCTGGAGACCCACCTGAGCGAGTGCACAGGGTGCCGGCGGGCTCACCAGGAGCAACTCGCATTCTCTGCCGTTCTTGCTGAAGACGAAGCCGCCTGGGAATTGCCGTCGGATCTGCTCGTTGAAGCCCGCCGTGGATTGGCTGACAAACTCGACGTAATCGAAACCAAACGTTCATGGTGGCGAATGCCTGCGTTCTCGGTGGTGTTCACCCCGATGCGCATGCTCGAATCGGCCACACTGATCGCCCTGGGACTGGCTTTTGGTGTGTTTATCAGCAACCAACAGGCGACAACGGCCCCGACGGGGTTCGATTCCGGTGCGGCGATGGCACTATCCACCGTCCCCCAGAACAGCCGGGTTTCCAACGTCAGGATCGTCAGCACGGACGCGTCGACCGCGACCGTCGAGTTTACCGGCGACGTTGTCCAACCGCTGCGCTTCACAGGACGACTGGAAGACGATACAACGCGACAGTTGCTCTTCAGCGCTGTTCAGGATTCGATGAATCCTGGGTCCAGGATGCAGGCCGTCGAAGTACTGGCACGAAAATCTTCCGAACCGTCGGTGAAAGGCGTGCTGATCCACGCCCTTCTGAACGATGAGAACCTGAATGTGCGGCTCAAGGCCTTTGAAGGCCTGAAGCCTTTCGCCGGTGACGACGACGTCCGCACCGCCTTTATGCAGGCGCTCATGCAAGATCCGAATGATGGCGTGCGCGTTGCCGTCGTCGATGCGCTGGCGCCTTTCACCAACAGCGAAGCCATGGCCAACAGCATCGAGGCGGTAACACGCCATGACGAGAATACCTATGTGCGCCTGAAGGGACAGGGACTGATCCATATGGTAGGGGATCAGAGATGAAGTTTGGGATTCGCCTTCTGGCCGTGCCTGTCGTCTTGCTGCTCCCGCTGAGCCTTCACGCAAAGTGTCCCATCACTCCCGACGGAAGGCTGGTGCTGCGCGCTCCAGCCGGCAATCTCGTGGTCGAAACCGTTGGCACCGACTCGGTCGAAATTGAAGTGTCGAACCGGCAGGTCAATGTGCAGGAAACCTGCAAGCGAGAGATCGTTGAAGTAGCGGCGACGGCCCCCGCCAGCATTGGAATTCCCGACTGGAAGATCCGCGTCCCGCGAGGTGTCACTCTCGACTTGTCCACCCAGGGTGGGAGTATTCAAATCGCGGATACGGATGGCGAAGCTCTGCTGAGGACCTCCGGCGGTAAAGTGACTGCGGGCAACATCAAACGAAACGCTCTGATCTACGGTACCGAGGTCCGCACGGCCAATATCGGCGGGAATGCCGAGATCCGCGGCCTCGGCGGTCGTGTGGTGACTGGAGACATCGGCGGGAACGCGGAGTTCAAGAGTCCCGGCGGTGACATTACTGTCGGGATCGTGAGAGGCCACCTCAAAGCGGAACTTGGCAGTGGTTCGGTCACTATTCGCGAATCCAATGGCGATGTTGTGATTACTACTCTCGCCGGCGACATCAAGAGTGAATATATTCGTGGCTCTTTCGACGGACGAACGGATTCCGGGAATATCCATATCGACCGGGTCGGATCATGGGTCCGAGCCATCACCGGAGTCGGCGATATCTTCGTTCGATTGGTGCCGACAAATTACGCATCAGATCTCCACGTTACCGCGGAAGCTGCTTTTGGCAACATCACGCTTTATGTCCCCAAAGCGATGAAAGCAACAATTGATGCGGTCATCGAGAAGCCGCCGATAACGGGCCCCGGCAGAATCTTTTCGGATTTTGCTCTGAAGGCGCCTGTGAATGCCTTGAAAGGCCTGCTTCCCGGCGGACCCGAGCGACAGGGAGCCACGCTCAATGGCGGTGGGAACAATATCCGGGTTCGTACAACCGTCGGGACAATCACGATCCGAGAGGCGAACTAGCCAGGGTCGCGACTCAACACGCAGAACTCACGACTGCGGCTATTGTGCCTTTCCGCGAACCACTCCAATACGCAACATTGCAGGGTCCAGCACGCGATCCAGCACAGCCTTTAACTGGGGTGCAGTAACCGACCTTATGGCGGTCTCATAGCGCGCCACGGAAGGGATACCGGCTCCCGAGTAAATGGCACGGGCATATTCCAGAACGCGCGCCTGCCTTGTCTGCAGCGACGTTTCGCGCGCGCCGATCGCAGATTCGGCAGCCCGACGAAGTTCTTCAGCGGTCACACCTTCTCTGCGAAGCCGTGCATGTTCCGTGTCCAATGCCGCTCGAACTTCGCCTTCCCTCTCCGGCGAGAAGGCCGCGTACGTATACACACTCCCGCCGCGCGAGTCGGCAGTGTTCGTCGTGCGAACACTGTAGGCAAGTCCCTGCTTATCGCGAATCGCTTCAAAAAAACGTCCACCAATGCCCGAAACCACATGGGACAACAGATCGAGGGCGTAACGTTCATTGGCGGAGCGATTCACACCGGGGAAACCGTAGACGAGTGCCGTTTGCTGCCGGTTTGCAGCCTCAATCGTCGGTCCAGCCTGATTGGCAGGTTCCGCTCGTGGTGACTTCGACAGGTCCCGCGTCTCGAGATCTTCATTGGTCAGTGCGTCAGCAATCGGCGCGACCAGC
>DASTBJ010000720.1:0-5411 GCA_035712125.1 Terriglobia bacterium | reverse complement strand
AACGCAAGATACGTGTGGGCTGCCCGGTATCCGCCCTGGCAGTAGGGAATCGCCTCTTTCTCGGGGGGAATGCCTCGCGCGGCATACATGGCGGTGAGATCTTCCGCAGTCTTGAAGAACCCGTTGGGATTCAGGTTCTGCGTCCATTCCAGGTGGACCGCTCCCGGAATACGTCCGCCTCTCGCGGCGCGAACGACTCGAGCGGTGTACTCATCGTCGCTGCGCGTATCGATAAGGGTCACATCCGGAGAATGCAATCGCACCAGCACGTCTTCAGCAGTGGCGAGCAACTCGCGACGGAGCTTCATCTTGAAGTTTCCCGCCTTCGGGACAGAGGCTTCGTGTGTTACCGGCAAACCCGCCGCCGCCCACGCGTTGAACCCCCCATTGAGGACATGGATATCCGTATGCCCGAAAAACTCCAGAAACCAGAAAAGTCGAGCCGAACGCATTCCTGCGATGTCATCGTAGATGACGATCTTACTGTCCGTGTTGACGCCTTTTGCCTGGATCAGGTGTTCGATGATCCACAGGAAGGCGTCCAATGCCTGTGGCCTCGTGTCGATGAGACTGATGCCGAAGATGTCAAAGCTGCGCGCACCGGGTATGTGATTGTTGGAGTACGCTTCAGGGGGACGAAGGTCCAGAACCACCAATTGAGGGTCCTGGAGGTTACGTGCGAGGGCTGCCGCCGTCCATAACAATTCCGGGTTGGCATAATTCATGATTCGACTAGAATACCCTGATTTCAGATAACTAAATTCAGGAGGTCTTGGGGATTGATTTCCGTTGAAAACCTGACCAAGCGATACGTCACGAAGACGGCTATAGAAGGAATGTCGTTCCGCGTCGAGAAGGGGGAAATCCTGGGTTTCCTGGGCCCAAATGGCGCCGGCAAGACGACCACGATGCGCATCATCACGGGCTACATGCCAAGCACAGAGGGATCTGTGAAGGTGGACGGCTTTGATGTCGCCGAGCAACCGCTGGAGACTCGACGCCGCATCGGTTACCTGCCGGAGAATCCTCCGCTTTATACCGAGATGACCGTGAAGGCCTATCTGAAGTTCGTTGCCAAACTAAAGGGCGTAACCGGCGTCAAGGTTGACGATGACGTCAATCGGGCAATGGAGAAGGTCAACATCACGGATGTTCAGGAAAGGCTGATTGCGAAGCTTTCCAAGGGTTACAAACAACGCGTCGGAATCGCTCAGGCGTTGCTCAACGACCCGCCCGTGTTGATTCTCGACGAACCGACTATCGGCCTTGATCCAAAACAGATTTCGGAAGTGCGGGAACTCATCAAGAGTCTCGCAGGCAATCACACTGTCGTTCTTTCCACTCACATCCTGCCGGAAGTGGAGCAGACCTGCCACCGCGTCATCATCATTGACCGAGGGAGGATCGTTGCCGTCGACACGCCGCAGAATCTTCGGTCTCAGATTCAGGGCGGTGCGCGTGTCGTTATTGAGGTTGACGGGCCTGCGGCGGAGGTCCTGGCGGCGATGAAGGCAACGCCCGGAGTCGCCAGCGTTCGTGTAAACACGCAGGACGAGCACCGCAGCACCTTTCACGTGGATGTCGAGGGCGGCCGCGACATTCGAAGCGATCTCGCGCGGACTGTAGTCCAGGCCGGCTGGGGACTGCTCGCTCTTCAATCCGAGAACATGAGTCTTGAGGACATTTTCATCAAACTAACCACCGCGGAAGAGTCAACGCCGCAAGCCGCAAGCTGAGGGTTATGAGAAGCATATTCGTTATTGCGGAACGTGAGCTGAAAACCTACTTCACGTCTCCGATCGCGTACGTTGTTCTGACGATCTTTATCTTTTTGACGAGTCTCGTTTTCAATTTCTTTGTGGGACTCATGGTCGAAAGCGCGGGACCTCGCGCCATGCAGGCCGCCCAAACGGGCCGGCCTCCTGAGCCGCTGGACATGCCCGGTGTGATTGTCCAGAATTCGTTCAACTGGGTGAGTTTCATCCTCATGTTGATTCTTCCGATGATCACCATGGCGCTGTTTTCCAAGGAGAAGGAACGCGGAACGATGGAGCTGCTGCTGACAGCACCGGTGACCGACCTGCAGGTGGTTCTTGGTAAGTTTCTGGCTGCCTGCTCGTTTTACCTCATACTCATCGCGACAACGCTGCTGCACATCGTGGTGCTGTTTACTTTTTCCGAGCCGGCCAAGGGACCGATCTTCTCGGCGTACCTGGGTATTGTCCTGTACGGCTTCGCCCTCCTGGCGATTGGGATGTTTATCTCAACGCTCACGGAAAGCCAGATCGTGTCTGTCATCCTGACGTTCACGGTCATTATGTTGCTCTGGCTTGTCGACGCGTTCACGCGAGGTTCATCGTCCGGTCTGGCGAAGGCTGTCTCTTATCTTTCCATACTCGAACATTTGAACGACTTCCTCGTCGGCGTGGTCAGCACGTCGCACATCATTTTCTACCTGTCACTCATGCTGGTCGGGGTGTTCCTTACCTATCGATCGCTCGACTCGCTTCGGTGGAGAGGTTAGCAATGAGAGAAAAGTTGAAAAAAGCGGATGTCTTTGGCCTCGTGCTTGTCGCGTCTGCCCTGATTTCGTACTTCATTCGCAGCAACTGGACGGTCTATCAAACGGTGGTCGTTATCGCCGGTGCTGCCTTGATCGCGGCAGCCCTTGTCGCGAAATCCAGCGACATTCGGGCGGGAATGGGCCGGCGCTCCACTAAATTCGGTATCAATTCCGGTGTTTCAGTTTTGTTGCTTGCCGGTGTGCTGGTGTTCGTGAACTATCTGGGTAACGAGCACCAGAAGCGTTTCGACCTGACGACCGAACGCCTCCACAGTCTGGGGGATGAATCGACCAAGGTTCTGTCAGAGCTGCAACAGGATATCCAGATCAAGGCGTTCTTCCTGGGTGCGGACGAGCCCACAACGAAGGACTTGCTCGATCTTTACTCCCAGCAGAGCTCGCGGATCAACGTCGAATTCATCGACCCGGATAAAAATCCGGCGTCGGCGGCGCAATATCAGGTCACGTCCTACGGCGAGCTGAGCAATCCTCTGACCCGGCAGCTGCGCAAGTACGGAACAATTATTCTGGACGGCGGGGCGAACAAGGTCGAACGCATCGAAAAGCAGGAACCTCCTTCGGAAGAGGACATTACGAATGCGTTGATCAAGCTGGTCAAAGGGGAAGAAAAGGTCGTCTATTTCGTTGAGGGTCACGGCGAGAAAAGTATTGAGAGCGGAGAGCGAACCGGTATGCAGGTCGCAAGCGGGGAGTTGAGCAAAGATGGTTACAAGGTAAACATGCTCAACCTCGTACGAGACGAAAAGATTCCGGATGACGCTTCTGTCGTCGTTATCGCCGGACCACAGACAGAACCGTTTCCGGAAGAGATGAACAAGGTGGATGCTTATTTGACCGCAGGTGGCAGCGTCCTGCTGATGCTGGATCCTCCACCGGCAGCCTCATTGAAAGACTTTACGCGTAAGTGGTCCGTAACGGTCGGAGACAATCGAGTCATCGATATTACGGGTATGGGACGGCTGCTGGGACAGGGACCCGACACTCCGATGGTAATGGGGTATCGCGACCACCAGATTGTGCAGAAATTCAACCTCATGACCTTTTTCCCCGTTGCCCGATCCGTGGCTCCGGCGACGCCGCCGACAGAAGGTGTTACTGCAGAACCACTGCTGGAATCCGCCGACCAGAGCTGGGGGGAATCGGATCTGAAGTCCAATAAAGTGGGTTTCGACGAGAAGGCGGATGTCAAAGGCCCCGTTCCCATCGCGACGGTTGTCACCAAGGATGCTGGCGAAGGAAAGAAGGCCCGGTTCATTGTTTTTGGCGATTCGGATTTCGCCATGAATGCGAACTTCAGTAACCAGGGAAATGGCAACCTCTTCATTAACACGGTCAAGTGGCTCGCTCGGGATGAGAATTCCATTTCCATCAAGACCAAGGATCCAACGGATCGTCCTTTGACGATGACAGAAAGCGCCGGGCGAACGGTCGCCATCGTGCTGCTCATTCTGCTGCCTGGAGCCGTTCTCGTCACTGGAATCCTCGTCTGGGCTAAACGGAGGAAATAGTGCGGTTCAAGGGCACATTGGTTCTTCTGCTCGTTTTCGCTGTGTTGGGCGGCTATGTTTATTACAGCGATTTTTATAACCAGGAAGAGCGGCAAAAGCAGGAGAGCGATAAGAAAAAACTGTTCGGCGGCGACGCGAAGGACGTTGCTGAAATCACTCTCGAATACGAGGGTCGGTCTGTTACTGCGGTCCGAAAGGACGACACAAACTGGGAAATCACCATGCCGAGCGGCCTCGAGGCCGACTCCGAAACCTGGGACCAACTGGCGTCGAACCTGGTCAACGTCCAGAAGGATCAGGTCGTCAGCGGCGAGAAAACCGACCTTGCGCCGTATGGTCTCGACAAGCCGGCCATAGTCGTCCGGTCAAAGCTGAAAAGCGGTGCCGCACCGGGCATTCTGATCGGATCGGAGAATCCAAGAAAGACGCTGAATTACGCGAAGACCGTGGACAGCGACGAGGTGTTCTTTGTCTCCACGTCCGATAGCGGAAGCTTCAAAAAAAGTCTCACGGACTTGCGGAACAAGAAGGTCCTCGATTTTGAAACCGACAACATCGACCTTGTGAAAATCTCGGCGACGGGGAAGCCCGACATCGAAATACAGAAGTCGGGATCGGACTGGTTGATACGAAAGCCTGTCGAGGGCCGGGCGGACGCAAGCGAGGTGACGTCTTTTCTGAGCGCGATCCAGTTTTCGCGGACCTCCGCTTTTGCTGACGATAAGATCGATGCCCGGGCCAGCGGCGTCGAGTCACCTTCGGTGAGGATCACGGTGCACGATCAAAAGGCGAACGCCGACCGGGTCCTTCTCTTCGGCAAGTCTCCGGAGAAGGGGAAGTACTATGCGAAGGATGCTTCGCGCCCCCCGATCTTCATCCTGGCGACAGAGATCTACGACAAAACCCAGAGGCCGCTGCTCGATTGGCGCGATAAGACCATCGTCCGTTTCGGTCCAGGCGGTACGTCGACAATTGATGAGATCGACATCGTGCGCGGAACCGAGAAGCTGTCGCTGAAAAAGACGGGCGATGCCTGGGCCGCAGCCGATGGCCGCAAGGCCCAGGAGTCGAAGGTGTCGGGTATGCTCAGTGCGATCCAGAGCGAGCAGGCGACGAGCATCGTCGACGCCGCGAGACCGTCTTCGGCCTATGGCCTGGATAAGCCAAGGCTTCAAGTCGTTCTTCGGGAAGCGGGCAAGGAAGTGGCTGCCCTGAAGTTCGGCAGTGACAGCCAGAATCCGGCGGGGATCTATCTGCAATCGCCGCTTCCGACTATCGTCACTGTTAATAAGGACTTACACGACAAGCTTAATGTCAAA
>DASTBJ010000719.1:0-2154 GCA_035712125.1 Terriglobia bacterium | reverse complement strand
CGCCCGCTATCGAGAGCGATTTTCGATGAGTTTTACCGGGGGAACTTCGGAACCGCAGCAGCATGGGGCGTCGTGCAGGTCGTTCTGGTGCTGCTCGTCGTCATCGTCACGCGACGGATTCAACTCCAGGGACAGTTCCGGTAGGAAGCGGGAGCAGGTTGGTTGTTTGCCCCCCAAATTTTACCGAACGGCTGATGTATGATGACGGCACTCAATCGTAAGGAGACAACCATGTCCAGGCTATCCAGGATTGTCGCGATCGTGGCGACTGGCTCAACCGCTGTGGCTGCGATGTTCTTCACAAGCTTTGCGCAAGCGCCTCAGGTTCCTGCGCCTCAGGCACCTGTGCCTGCAACGCTCCAGAACTATCCCCCTGTCACTGCGGAGCGGCTGAGGAATCCTGAGCCGGACAACTGGCTGATGATCCGGCGGACGTACGACGGCTGGGGCTACAGTCCGCTCAACCAGATCACTACAACCAACGTCTCGAGGCTCAAGCCCGTATGGGGACTTCTGACGGGCGAGAATCGCGTCCATGAGGCAGCTCCAGTTGTGAATAACGGCGTCATGTTCATCTCCACGCCGAACAACCAGGTGATCGCCATCGATGCGAAGGCCGGCAATATCCTCTGGCGATATCGCAGGCCACGCCCTCAGGGTTCCAACGTTGCTCACGATACGAGCCGCGGAGTCGCGCTCTATGGTGACAAGGTCTATTTCGCGGCCGGCGAGGCCGTGATCGTGGCTCTGAACGCCAGGACCGGCGCTGAAATGTGGACAACGAGGGTTGCCGAGAATTCTTCCGGATACTACATATCACTCGCTCCGCTCGTCGCCGGCGGCAAGGTGATGGTCGGAACATCCGGGGGTGAATTCGGCGTCCGTGGATTTGTCGCGGCGCTCGATCCGGAAACAGGTGCGGAATCATGGCGTGCCTTCATGGTCCCGGCTCCCGGAGAGCCCGGCAGCGAAACCTGGCCGCAGGGCGACCAATGGAAGACTGGAGGCGCGTCCGTCTGGGTCACGGGAAATTACGATCCCGAAACGAATCTCGCATTCTGGGGAACGGGTAACGGCGGGCCGTGGATGGGCGATCAGAGGCCGGGCGACAATCTTTACACGTCCTCCACCGTAGCGATCGATGTCGCCACAGGCCAGATCAAGGGGCACTTCCAGTATCATCCCAACGACTCGTGGGATTGGGACGAAGTCTCTCCGCCGATTCTGGTCGACTATCAGCGCAATGGACGCACGGTCAAAGGCCTGATCAACGTTGCCCGCAACGGTTATCTCTGGTTCCTGGAGCGCTCGGCAGGACCAATCAAGTTCGTCGAGGGCAAACCTTATGTCAATCAAAACGTCTTTCGGAGCCTCGATCCGAAGACCGGAAGACCGGATGTCGACCCCGAGCGCAAGCCGGGCACCGGAAAAACAGCAAGCTTCTGTCCAGGAATTCACGGCGGCAAGAATTGGCCGCCGATCGCGTTCAGTCCACAAACCCGCATGATTTACATTCCGGCCAACAACAACATCTGTGGGACGCTCACAGGCGGCCCCGTTACCTACACACCGGGACGCGGGTTCACGGGAACGACGCGCGGGGGCGGTCCAACTCCGCCCGCTATCCTTCCCGGCGCCGACCATTTCGGAGAGGTGCAAGCCTGGAATGTCGACACTGGCCAAAGAGCGTGGACGCACAACTATCCGAAGAGTCCGAACTGGGGTTCGATGCTCGCGACGGCTGGTGGACTCGTATTTACTGGCGGCACGAACGACCGAAAGATCCACGCGTTTGACGCATCCAACGGTAAGTTGCTCTGGGAAGCACCGACGCCATCCGGGATTCTTGCACCACCGACCTCCTTCACGGTCGATGGGAAGCAGTACCTTGCAGTTCTCTCCGGATGGGGTGGCGACTCTGCGGGCATGCAGTCGACGCTCAATCGTGGTTTCCCGGGCCAGTATCCTCCAGTTCCGGAAGGCGGCTCGATCTGGGTTTACGCGCTGGACTAAGAATTCAGCGGCACATCGAATTGGATGGTGTGCTCGTGTCGTTGGCCGGGCCTGGGTCCGGCGACTTCGATCGACAACACAAGCGTCTTGCCGTCATCGGTGAGCTGAAACCGTTCTTTGATCGAGATGCGATGGCCGCCG
>DASTBJ010000718.1:0-5769 GCA_035712125.1 Terriglobia bacterium | reverse complement strand
CTGCACAAACCCTGGGCCGGATTGGAGACGAGTCGGTTGTGAAGCCGCTCGTGGACGTGTTGAATGGCCGGGAAGCACCGACCGTTATCATCGCGAACTCCCTCGTATCCCTGTACGATCGATTCGAAGAGGCGCACGGCGAAGGGCGATTGATCGCCGAATTGACTGCGCAGGCGATGCGGACGCAGGGTACGCAGAACGTGGTGGATGCTTTCGACGGGGTAAGCGCAGCGAACCTGCGGCCTCTTGTTCTGATCGTCGGATGGCTCAGGAATCCCGTTGCCGCACGGGCTGTTGCACAATACCTCGGAAGCTCTGAAGTACAGAGTGATGTCGTCGAGGCGCTGGTGCGACACGGTCACGCGGTGGTTGATCTGCTCGTCGAGCAGCTCGATAGCGAAGACATCGGGGTTCGAGCCGCGGCCGTTTCTGCACTGGGCCGGATCCGCGACAGGCGAGCGATCCCGTTGCTGACGTCTCTTTTGGGACGAGATGAAGAATTGACGATTCCTCTGCTCGGAGCCCTGACGTCAATTGGCGACCCCTCAGCCTTGGATCGCATGTTCGACCTTCTAAACACTTCAGATGCTGCTGTGCGCAGGGGCGTCGTCAGCGCACTGAATGCTCTCGGGACAGCCGAGATGGTCCATCGCGTCATCCCGTTGCTCGACAATGACAATCCCGGTGTTCGAGAAGCTGCCGTTCGTGTCTCGGGGTATTTCGGTTATCCCGAGTGCGTCGATTCTCTCTTTGAACGATGCGGAGACTCTGACGAGAGCGTTCGCCGCGCCGCCATCGAGCATGTCGCGCATCTCGATGATCCGAGAACTCCCGGAACTCTTGCGCAGGCCCTCACCGGGGACGTCGCAGGAGTTCGGGCGACCGCAGCTGCGGCCATGGCGCACGTGGATTCCACGAAGTCGATACCGCACCTGATCGCTGCACTGGAAGATGTTGATCCCTGGGTTCGATACTTCACCGCACGATCCCTGGATCGGCATCGAGCTCGGGAAGCCGCAGGGCCGCTGGCTCGTGTGGCGGAGTTTGATCGGTTTCAGCAGGTTCGTATTGCAGCGCTGGAGGCGCTTTCAGGAATCGACGTCGAACGAGCGAAATCGGTTGCCCAGAGTTTTATGGCGTCCACTGATGCTGACCTTCGACACGCTGCGGATCTCATTCTCAGGTCGTGCAACGGAAAATTATGAGCTTGGCTTCCGAGATACTTGGCCTGCCCAGAGGTACCGATACCCTTTTACGTGATCTCGTTCACGACCACACGGGTATTTACTTCGATGCCGGTAGAGCGGATATGCTCATCGATAAGCTTTCGACACTCGTGGTGAAGCGCGGCTTCAATTCGTTCCTCGACTATTACTACTTTCTGAAGTATGACGAGAACGCGGCAGCCGAGTGGGAGAACGTAATGAATGCGATCTCCGTCGGAGAGACTTACTTCTGGCGAGAGATCGACCAGGTAAAAGCGTTGTCGCAAGCAGTTCTGCCGCTTCTGGTTGCGCGCAAACCTGCAGCAACCATTCGTATCTGGAGTGCGGCATGTTCTACCGGCGAAGAATCCCTGACCATCGCGATGGCCCTTCACGAAGCCAGTTGGTTCCAGCGCGCGTCCATCGAGATCCGCGCAAGCGACGCCAGTTCGGCGGCAATCGACAGGGCGCGGAAAGGCGTATATCGCGAGCGGTCGTTCCGAAGCCTGTCTTCAGAACGACGCGCCGAGTACTTCCGTCCGGAGGGAGAGAACACGTGGCGCGTGCGGCCCGATCTGCAAGCCCACGTGCGGTATTCGGTAGCGAACCTGATGAGCCCTGGCGACATCGCGGACCTCGCTGCGGCGGATGTCATTTTTTGCCGGAACGTATTCATTTATTTCTCTGATGCTGCCATTGCCCGTACCGTGGGATATTTCGCGCGATACATTCAGACGCCGGGCTATCTCTTTGTCGGCAGTGCCGAGTCCTTAATCCGGGCAACATCGGATTTTGACCTGGAAGATGTCGATGATGCTTTTGTTTACGTGAAGGAGCCTTGATGGAGGGTGTGTTACGCGTACTTGTGGTTGATGATTCGGCCTATATTCGGAAGGTCGTGAAGGAGATGCTGTCTCGCAGCCCGTTCATTGAGGTTGTCGGGGCTGCACGCGACGGGCGCGAAGCGCTGGAACTCGCGAAGCAACTGGATCCGGATGTCGTGACCTGTGATCTCATCATGCCGGAACTTGATGGCGTTGGCTTCGTGCGCGAGCAGATGCGGCGTAAGCCAGTCCCGATCATTATCATGAGCATCGCGAATGAGAATGCGGAGGCGGCTCTGAATGCGCTGGATTCCGGCGCTGTCGATTTCGTTCAGAAGCCGACGGCACTGGCCAGCGAAAAAATCTTCGAGGTGTCCAACCAGCTGATTGACAAGGTAAAAGCCGCCGGAACCATCGCACTCGACCGCATTCAGGCCTCTCCGGCAACGGAAACGAATTCGACTGCAGGGATGGTACAGTCTTATACGGCGATTGCTGGAAAACACTCGGTCGATATCGTGGTGTTGGGCATCTCCACCGGCGGCCCTCACGCCCTTAAGCAGTTGATTCCGCAGCTGCCCTCGGATTTTCCTGTCCCTCTTGTCCTCGTCATGCACATGCCAGTCGGATATACGGAGATGTATGCCCGAAAGCTCAACGAGGTCTCTCCGTTGACAGTCCGGGAAGCCGCGGAGGGTGACGTTGTTCGCGCGGGTATCGTGCTGGTTGCGCCTGCTGGACGACATCTTAGCTTCAGACGTTTACCCGATGGGACGGTCGTTACACATCTGGACGCGCGGCCTTTCGACATGCTGCACCGGCCTTCGGTTGATGTGATGTTTCAATCGGCAGCGGAAACATTTCGCGATAGAGTGTTAGGAGTCGTCATGACGGGAATGGGCTCCGACGGCAAGCAGGGATGCGCCTGGATCAAGTCTCAGGGCGGACTTGTTTTTACCGAAAGCGAAGAAACGTGCGTCGTCTATGGAATGCCGGGCAGCGTCGTCGAAGCTGGACTTAGCGATAAAGACGTTCCCTTGAGCAAACTCGCCGTTGCAATTCGAGAGGTGGTCTGATGTCTGGAAAGATCCTCGTTGTTGACGATTCTGCGTTGTCCCGTCGTACGATGCGTCGCATACTCGAAGGTGCCGGTTACAGCGTCGTGGAAGCGGACGAAGGGATGGCCGCTCTCGAAATGTATTTCATTGAGAAGCCTGTGGCTGTGCTGTTGGACCTGGTGATGAAGGGAATGTATGGTCTCGACGTCCTCGCCAAACTTCGGGAGATGGATCGCGATGCTCGTGTCGTCATCGCCAGCGCGGACATCCAGAACTCCACGCGGATGTTGGCCGAGGAAGCCGGCGCCTGCGCCGTTGTGAACAAGCCTCTGGTTGCGTCCGAAGTCATTCAGGCCCTGGAGAAAGCTCTGGCAGGAGGTTCGATCCTTGATACTCACTGACCGTCAAAGCGACTCCCTTTCTGAGTTGATCAATATCGCTTTTTCTCGAACCGGCGCCGCCCTCTCGGAACTGACCGGACAGCGTGTTCTTCTCAGCCCACCAAGCGTCGCGGTTCATCGGACAGTCGATCTTCCGAAGGCGCTTGCAGCCTTCATTCCCGGCGAGGTGGCTTCGATCCACCAGGTGTTCGCAGGACCTGTTGCCGGCGATGCACTGCTGTTACTGAATCACGCCGGCGCAATGGAACTGACAAATCTTCTCGTAGACGAACCGGCACGGACGCCTTACCTTGATGAATCGGCCCGGGAAGTTCTCACCGAAGTCGGTAATATTCTTCTGAATACGTGCCTTGGGATGTTCGGCAACCTTTTGCACGTGCATGTTTCATTTTCGGTTCCTCGACTTCATCTGGACTCCCTCGATGCATTGGTGGCGTCCCTGATTACCGGCGAGAACGACCGGCGCTATGCGCTCGTCGTAGCCACGGCGTTCCGGGTACGCGATAGCGCGGTGAGCGGATACCTGATCATGGCTCTCAGTGTGGCATCTCTCGACCGGCTCCTGCACGAAGTGGACCTTTGGGAGGGAAGGCAGGGATGATCGGATTCTGATATGGCAGCAAGAATCAACGACATTCTGAATGCCGCTGTGCTGACGTGGATGCACGATCTGGCCTCGCAAGGCATTCTCCTGACAGATCTTTCTCTGAACGTCGTCGGGTGGAATCTCTGGCTCGAAGAGCACAGCGGACGTCGCGCGAAGGAAGTGCTGGGCAAAAATCTCATCGATCTCTACCCCGATCTCGTCGTGCGCGGACTCGACAGCCACTATAAGGATGCCCTTCTGGGCCAGGTGCGACTGTTGTCTCAGCGCCTGCATGGTTACCTGCTCGAAATGCCCGCTCCGCCGGATTTCAAGGAATACTCCAGGATGCAGCAGAGCGCGCGAATCTCGCCCCTGTCCCAGGAAGGCAAAGTGATTGGCACAGTGACCATTATCGATGACGTTACCGAGCGTGTGATGCGTGAGTCTCAACTTCAGGCACAGCTCGAAGCGCGATCGCAGCTCCTGGCGAATGAAAAAGCTGCCAGAGAGGAGTCCGAGGCTGCGAATCGGTTGAAGGATGAGTTCCTTGCGACCATCTCCCACGAACTGCGCACACCGCTCACAGCAATTGTGGGGTGGTCCACCTTGTTACGTTCGGGGCGGCTCGATGCGGATGCCTCTGCGCGGGCCATTGAAACGATCTTTAGAAATGCGAATTCTCAAACCCAGCTCATCTCGGATCTGCTCGACGTTTCACGAATCATTTCAAATAAGCTGCAATTGACGCTTTCTGACGTCGACCTGCCGTCCATTGTTGATCGGGCCCTGGATGCGTTCAAGCCAGAGGCGGAAGCGAAGGCTATTCAGATCGAGTCCACCGTAGAGTCGAATTTTCCAGTCATCTCCGGCGATACGGAACGTCTTCAGCAGATCATCTGGAACCTGCTGAGCAATGCGGTGAAATTCACACCGAACGGCGGACACATTCAGATCAACCTTAAACGCGTGTCTTCTCTTGTCGAGATTTCCGTGTGTGACTCGGGCATTGGTATAGATCCGCAGTTCATCCCGTTCGTATTTGACCGTTTCCGCCAGGCGAATTCCGCGTCTAACCGAAGCCACGGCGGATTAGGCCTTGGACTCAATATTGTGCGCGAGCTGGTAAGCCTGCACGACGGAACAGTCCAGGTACACAGCGAGGGCGTCGGCAAAGGCGCGACTTTCATTGTCACACTTCCGATCGGATTGCTGCAGAACGTCGAACCGGACGCGTCGCAGATGAAGTTTCTGGACACGCCAAAGTTCCTGGGTGGCCTGAAAGGGTTGATCGTCGACGACGAGCCGGATACGCGCGAATTCGTGCGTGCGGTGCTCGAGAGCTGCGGGTCCGAGGTCGCTACAGCATCATCGGTAGCCGAAGCGCTCGATGTGCTGGAAGCGAATCGGCTGGACTTTCTCATCAGCGACCTCGGCATGCCGTCCGAGGATGGGTATGCGTTGATTCGGAGAGTTCGGGAGCTACCCACCGAGCGTGGCGGCGATACCCCCGCCGCAGCGCTGACAGCTTACGCAAGGGCGGATGATCGCCATCGCGCGCTCCGCGCCGGTTTTCAGGTACACATCGCAAAGCCAATAGATCCGGAAACGCTGGTCAGCACCGTGGCCCGCATGATGCATAGGAAATAGAGCAGGCTACAGAATTTCGACGACCCGCTACCGGGTAATCCATCCACC
>DASTBJ010000717.1:0-8039 GCA_035712125.1 Terriglobia bacterium | reverse complement strand
GGTAGGCCATACCCAACACGCGCTCCCACAACGGCGGCTAACCGTGCGGCATCCAGGGAAAAGAACCAGATGCCGCGATCGCCGTGCCGATCGCGCACGTATGTGCGGACATTTGTTTCGGGGAATCCCGACAGCCACGGCACTGCGGGTGCGAACGGAGGCCGAAGATTGCAAAGGTAGAATGGCGTCATTCCGACCCAGGCCGTGCCATCAAAGGAGTCAACCTCCAGACCGGTGGGTAGAAACGGGGCGACTGTCTGAATCGGGTACCTCCAGTGTACAAAGGTCAGCCACGTCCAGCTCTGAAACAGGACCGGAACAACCTGACTCAAGGGGTGCCGCTCTTGTCATCAGGATGCTTCTTGACCGCCCGCTGGCGCGCGCTGCGATTCTCTTCTTCCTGCTGGCTGCTGTTGAGATCGCGGGATTCCCTGTTTCGGCGGTATGGATCCTTATCGTCCGGATTCGGCATTTCCACGTCTTGACGGCGTCCGACGTCCTTCGGCACTCGTTTGTTGGGATTACTAGGCATTTCTAAAGAGCCTCCTTAAAGGAAGACGGTGCATCTCGCGTTCCAGAGATTCGCTTGCCGAGGCTCGTCCTCATACTAGACTCTAAAAACCTCTCGATCCGAAGGGGGAATTTTCGTACCTTTCGGAGGGAAGGAATATTGATGTCGGCTGTTTCTTATCAACAATGTGAATGCGGTATCGAACTGAAGATCATGAAGATGCAGAACGAGTGCACGCAGACCTACACCTGTCAGTGCAGGCGGGATATTAAGGTATCCGGTACCATCCTCGACATGCATTTCCGCGAGGCAGAAACGGCAGGACGTGACCAGGACTGGGTCAAGGTCGAGGCGTGGAGAATCCGGGGCTAGAGTGTGCGGCAGAGCCTATCAGACCTACTCTGATGAAGAACTCTACTTTCGATATCTAAACCAGCGGCCGATTACGACCTGGAGCCTTCTGCCGATCTACAATCTTTGCCCGACGCATGATTCTCCCGTGGTTCGGGTTGTTTCCGACAAGCGACGTATCGACCTCATGCGCTGGCAGCTGGTGCCATCAACGGAACCGGCATTCACAACGAAACTTTCAACAATCAACGCGAGAAGCGAGTCGGTATTCGAAACCCGTCTGTTTCGTGACCTCGTCGTGCGCCAGCGGTGCATTGTGCCGTTGAGTGGGTTCTATGAATGGAAACGGACTGAGAAGGCAAAGCAGCCGTTCAAGATTCACCTGCGTAACGAACCTATCATGAGCGTCGCAGGGATCTGGGACACGTGGCACGCGGGCTCGCCGGACGAGCGACATTCTTTCTCGATCCTCACCACGTCCGCCAACGACTTGATGAACAAGATCCATGACCGAATGCCCGTGATTTTAGGCCGAGACGCGGAGGAGGTATGGCTCGATCCGAACGTGGGCGAGCGAGAAGAGCTGGAGAAACTGTTGAAGCCGTGTCCCGTGTCGTGGCTGACGGCCGTCGAGGTTTCTCCGCTGGTCAACTCAGCGCGGAACAATTCTGCTGAGCTACTTCGTCCCGTGTCACCGCAGCCGATGCCTTCAAGGACGCCGCGTCTGTTCGACTAAACCTTCCGCCGTTCCCGCACGGACTCTGTTCCGTAACTTCGCCACAGCGACTGACTGCACGGCACGCACTTCCATAGAATCCGCAGGGTCCCGCCCGTCGTTCTGTGTTGCTCGGTCATTGGCCGCTTGCACGCAGGGCACGATTGCTCGCGACGCGGTCCCGACAGTGTCTTTCGAACCGGCGCCGCCTTATACCGGTGAGCCAGGAACGTCAGAAACGACGACAACGTCGCATGAAGAAGCTCGTCATAAATCTCCGGCTTGACCCCAAACAGCTGCCACACCTGTCCGTTCTTGAAGGCGATCTCCAAAATGTGCCCGTCGTTCTGGTAAGCCAGTGACTTCACCTTCGGATCAAAAACGTCCACCGCCGGGATATTCAGCGGCGCAACGAAGTGTGCACAATCCTCCACCTGCGATCTGCATTCTCGGCAGTACACCATGGCGCGAACTCCGAGAATCTATATACCGAACATATGTACGGTATTGCAAGTCCTTCCTTTGTCTTCATCCATGCCCTACTCTGAACCTCGTTATGCAGTTCATCGTTGTGCTAATTCAGTTCAGTGTTATTTTCGGCGTTCTGGCCTCAGGTATGACCACTGCGCCTGCCGATTTGTCTTACGTCTTGAAACAGCCCTCACGGCTAGCGCGTGCTTTACTGGTTCTCTGCGTGATATCACCCATCGTCACCGTGATGGTTTGCCGATCGTTCTCTCTGCATCCCGCGGTCATCGTCGGCCTCGTCACTTTATCGGTTGCGCCTGTGGGCGCGCTTTTTGCTGCGGCGATGATGCCGTTGGTTGCGCCGGGAAACGCTGCTTACGCACGCGGTCTTCTCTTTGCGAGCGCGATGTTGTCGGTCGTTTTGACGCCTCTGGGCGTCCAGGTAATTGCGACGATTTACGGCGATGATGTCCGGGTTCCGCCGCTGGCGGTTGCGCGGGTCGTCCTGACTTCGGTGTTTCTACCGCTCGGCATTGGGCTTTGGCTGGGAAACCGATGGCCTGCAACTCGTCGATGGATTCCCTCGATTCAGAAGATCAGCGGTCTCGTCCTCACGGGGTGTCTGATCGCCATCGTCGTTCTCGGCTGGTCCCGCATCGGCCTGGTGCTTCGCGGCGGGACCATCACAGCGATTGCAATTGTCACGCTGGTGATTCTTGCGATCGGCCATCTTATCGGTGGACCCGAATCGGACGACCGGACGGTGCTCGCTTTCGCGGCGGTTTCGCGTCATCCGGGCGTCGCTCTCACGGTGGCAAGTTTCACGCAACAGGAGTTGGCGGCGGTTGGCGTGATGCTCGCTTTCCTCATCAGCACACTCGCGGCCGTTCCTTACAAGCGATGGCGACAGCGGCTGCGCTCGACTGCGGGCTAAGCGAGTTCGCTCGGGCCCCTCATTTCAAGCTTTCATATACACTCACTGGATGAGCGCACCGACGTATCCTGCGGCTCGCGTCGTCGCCGGCCGCATTCACGCGCATCTGGACAAGGACCCGCCAACGCCAGATGCGAGCGTGATCGAAGAAATTATCAGCGCGGCATTCTGGGCGAGTCTTCGCCGCGAAGAAGGACGGGCACCGACGATCTCTCTGGCCTTCGTTCAGCCCGAGCAGGTCTACCGTCCTCTCACCTTTGCGACGGCGCTTGCCCTTGAACCGGATGTCCTCGTGCGGTTGGCGCCCGCCGTCGAGCGGCCCGGTATCCATCTCGGCGTTGCGTCCCACGAGAATCGATTGGCGCTCTGGGGCACGACTCGGAGTGTGCCTACCGGTTGCTTTGTGCTCGAGGTCATCGCGCCGGGGTTGCTTGTCGTCAAGTTCCGACAGGAGGAGCCTTCGACAAAGTTCGCAAACATCGCCGTGCTCGATGGCGCTACCGTGAAATTTATTGCGCAGAACAATGGCTTCACGGCTGACATTCCCCTCAACGTGGTGGACGCCTTATTCCGGTTCTACGAATCCGGCGGACGTGAGGAATCCGGCAACGCTCTCGTGCGGCTGGCAACTTCCATTCGTGCGCATCAGCGGGGCGGAACCCTGTTGGTGGTTCCGGCCGGGAGCGACGCGTGGCGTGCGTCGATGATGAAGCCGCTGTCCTATGCAATCCGCTCGCCTCTGTCGGAATTCGAAGACCTGCCGTCGGACTCCGACGATGTGTTGCGCGGCGCTATCGATTCCCTTGCGGGCTGGACCGCTGTGGATGGCGCGACGGTGATGTCGGACCGTCTTGCGTTGCTGGCGTCTGGCGTGAAGATTGTTTCGCGGGATACTGCGCGTCGTGTCGGAAAAGTTCTTGTGAAGGAACCAGTGGAAGATGCACAGCGGATGATCGTCGAACCGTCGCAACTGGGAAACACTCGCCACGTCTCGGCTGCGCAGTTCGTGTATGACCAGCACGATGCCATTGCGATGGTGGCGTCGCAGGACGGCCGCTTTACGGTTTTCGCCTGGTCGAAGTCCGAAGAGATGGTGCACGCCTACCGCCTGGAATCGCTTCTTCTGTAATCCTGGGTTCTCATAGGACTCCGGTTGGGAGCCGTCTAGGACCGCGTTCTCTTGTCGCCCGTGCGAATCCGTGAAAAATTCCGCAGCGAATGCTCCCGAGCGACAGGAAAGGAATTCCTTTCGTTTATTGGTTGATCGTCTGCGTCACTCTGTTGATTGCTGCTGTTCTGGTGGTGAGTTCGGCCCTCCAGGACTCGCAGACTCAGGATGAGGCGGTCCACCTCGTCTCTGGATACTCCTACTGGAAAACGGGCGATTTCCGCCTGAGCCCGGAACACCCGCCCTTGTCGAAACTCATCGCGTCGTTGCCGTTGCTGTGGCTGCGAGCGGACTTCTCTCCACCCGCCGATGCATGGGAAAAGGCCGACCCGTGGCGCGTCAGCAAGGCGGTTCTGTACTCGGGTGGCGTCTCCGCGGACTCGATACTGATGGCCGGAAGGATGCTGGTGATCGCGCAGTACCTTGCGCTCGCCGCGACGCTGGCATGGTGGGTCGGCCGCGCGGCGGGCCACACAGCGGGCTTTGCCGCGCTTCTGCTGTTTGCTTTCGAGCCGACTGTTCTTGCGCACAGTCGATACGTCACCACCGACATTCCCGTGACGCTTTTCATCTGGCTCGCCTGCCTCAGCTGGTACTCGTATCTCCAGAAAGGTGGCAACTGGGCGCTGATCCGGACTGGAGTGCTTTCAGGTTTGGCATTCGCCACGAAGTTCAGCGCGCTGTTTCTGCCTATCGTCTTCGTGTTGACATGGAGCAAAACCGCAAAACCGAAATGGTCGATGATCCCGATCCTCGTCGGGATTGCGCTATTCGCGGCCATCTCGACGTATGGCTTCAATGTGCTGTCTGTGGCGGAAGATCCCAGGGCTGCTTCGCAAATGGCCGAACGGCCTCTCGACAGTGCTTTCGTGCGTGAGGCGGTGCATGTCCGCATTCCCGGCTACTACTTCCTGCGTGGGATCCAGTTGCTTCTACGAGATCAAATCGGCGGCTATCACTCGTACTTCATGGGTGAAATGACCAATCGCAGTACCTGGATGTACTTTCCTGTGGCCTTCGTGCTGAAGAGCTCGCTGGCGTGGCTCGCGTTGCTGGGATTTGCAGGGATCGTCGGCCTAACGCACAAGAGGAGACCTGAACTCGTGCTGTTGGCGACACCGGTACTTGTCTACTTTGCGTTTACGATGACAAGCGCGTTCAACATTGGGATTCGACATTTATTGCCGATTTACCCTTTTCTGTGTGCGTTCACGGCGATCGCGCTGTTCGACGTCATCCGGAAGCCCTATATCAAGGTTGCGGCTTCGGTGTTGGTGGCTTTGTTTCTGGTCGAATCGGCATCGGCGTACCCGGGATATCTGTCGTTCTTCAACGCAGCGGCGGGCGGGACGCAGAACGGGCACCGCTACCTGCTGGACTCCAACCTTGACTGGGGACAGGATCTCAAACGGTTGGCACAGTACACGGAGTCGCGGAAGATTGAGAACCTTTGCCTGAGTTACTTCGGCACGGCGGATCCTGCGTTTTACGGGATTCATTACCGGCCCTTGCCGCATGTAAAGAATGATAGCGATCTCGAGAACCTCAATTGTGTTGCTGCTGTGAGCCTCCAGCATTTGTATGCGACGAACGAACACCCGTTTGGAGCGCTGCGCTCGCGGGAACCCACCGACCGCGTTGGCGCGTCTATCTCCGTTTACGATCTTCGACGGTAGATTTCATTTAGGCCGCGGCTCTTTCCGTCCTTCATCCGCTCGCGGCAAGCGACCGCTTCTCGCAAGCCCGACCGCGTTCACCAGCGACCGCGCGGCATTGCGCACCTCATTCTGCAAGCCCTCATCCCGATCCAGTGCGTCATGGCTTGTGGCGTACGGTTCGTAGTACCCGACATAGCGATCAAACGTTGCGGTGGGCGCGGCGGGCACGAGCTTCATATCCGTGAGCCAGTCGACCAGCGATCGCCGCAGCGTTTCAGCGCCTTCCGCATCGCCATGGACAACGACGGCAAATACTCGGTTGGCAAGATGCCGGGGATAGTTCCATCCTTCCAGTTCCAGCTTCTTGGCTTCTTCCGGCCTTTTCCCGTGCGTCGTTGTCGGATCGGGATTGCCGCCATCGGCACATACCAGCCGATCCATCATGGACTTCAGACCGCCAGGCGCCTGGTACCAGTACACAGGCGTGACGATCATGATGCCGTGCGCTGCCACCCATCGCGGATAGATGTCATTCATCCAGTCATTCACCTGTCCGAGCCCGTGATTCGGATAACACGAACACGGCCAGTGGCACAGAGGCATTGCCGTGGAGACGCACGCCTTGCAGGGCAGGATCTGCCGACCATATTGTGCAGTCAGCATGCTCAGGTCGAGAATGTCGCAGATTGCTTTCGTGTTCTCGATTTCTTCGCGTGCGAGTTGCACCATTCGAAACGTCTTGGACATCTCGCCGGGACAGGTTTGGTCGTGGCGCGACGCCCCGCAGATGAGGAGAATGCGCGACGGGCGGTTCGAGTCCTCATATTCCGCCTGCGCCTTCTGGATACGCTCGCGGGTCTCCAGCCACTCGATCCCCAACTCGAAGTCGGGATCCGCGAAGCCCGGCCCGGCCTTCCGGTAACGCGGGCTCTTGAAGCCTTGTTCATAGGCCTTCCAGGCGACTTCCAGGATTCGCTCGATTTCCGGTTGCACGGCATCGAAGAGCGGATCGTAGAACCTTTCCCGCAGCCGGCGTACAAACTCTTCCTGCGAAAGCCTGGTATCTCCCTGTCCTTTTCGCACTTTCGGTATCGGCATGTCGACCTCCCGGATCTATTTTTGCGCAATACCGATGCCACCACATAGGAAGCCAGGCTGAGGAGATGAAAAAGCCTCGCCGATTGTGATAAATCCTACATGGCTTCAAACGTAAGGAGGCAGATCATGCGGGTTCAGAATGCGATTCTTGTCGGCGCGCTGATTGTGGGTGCGGCGGCGGTGACGATTCCAGGGATGGTGCAACAGAGTGCCACGCGCAGTCCGGAGGCGGACTGGCCGACCTATAATCGCGACCTTGCCGGCACGCGCTATTCACCCCTGACGCAGATCACGCCTACGAATGTAAGCCAGCTCAAGCAGGTTTGGGCCTATCGGCTGCGGCCCGCGCCCGGTGTCGTCGTCCCCGCGGTGGACAAGCCGGCGAGCGCGAGCGAAATCTTCCAGCAGGTCACGCCGATCGTTGTTAACGGCATCATGTACATGCCGTCGGGCAACCGCGTGGTTGCGCTTGAACCCGAAACCGGCAAGGAGATCTGGCGCTACGAACTTCCCGACGGTCTCGCGTCATTCCGCGGGGTCGCGTACTGGGCCGGCGACGGAACGCTTCCGCCGCGCATCCTGTTTACAAGCGCGCGAACGCTCGTCGCGCTCGATGCGCGCACCGGCAAGCTCGACGTCGAATTCGGCACCAACGGCAAGGCCGATCTCGAGATTCCTTACTCGGGAGTTCCTGTGATGTACAAGAACGTCATCCTGATGGGATCCAATTTCTTCGGCCCCGGACAGCGTCACATCGGCCCCCATCTCACGACGAACAAGGGCGAGAAGGGTGACGTGCATGCCTACGACGCGCGCACCGGAAAAAAGATCTGGACCTTCCACACCATTCCGCTGCCGGGCGAATTCGGCAACGACACCTGGCTGAACGACAGCTGGAAAGATCGTACGGGCAACAATGTGTGGTCGTTTACGCTCACCGTGGACGAAGCTCGCGGCCTGGTGTACATGCCGATCAGCGGCCCGGGGATGAACTATTACGGCGGCGATCGTCCGGGGAACAATCTGTTTGCGAACACCACGGTTGCGCTGGATGCGCAGACCGGCAAGCTGAAGTGGCACTTCCAGAACATCCGTCACGAGCTGTGGGATTACAACCTGCCGCCTGCGCCGGGACT
>DASTBJ010000716.1:0-8154 GCA_035712125.1 Terriglobia bacterium | reverse complement strand
CAGCTCTGACTCCTTCCATCATGAAAGAGCTCGGGACCTCCGGGCTGAGGGCTTTCTGACAAGGCGAAATACGGAGACATTTTGCTCGATGGTTGGCAGCGTACGGCTTCGCCCTTGAGGTAATAGCCCTTTTGATGGTTTCTGTCCACGGGTTGAAAGTGATCGCTTGTGCTGCGACCGCGCTCTTGCTTTTGCGCGGCAAGGCCGTCGCTCAATCAATTACGACGACTTCCAATGGCACGTTGACGGTCAGCATCCCGTTCGCGAATCTGACCCCCGGTACATCGACCACTCCATCGAGCACCGAGATTCAGTTTCGAATTCGCACCGACAGCAACACCGGATACAGAGTTCGGGCATCAGCGATCTTCAATGTGGCTGCGAACAGTCCGGTAGACGGTGGGTCCACGGTTACGGCGTCCGATATTGGCGTGGGCATCTCATCTCTAATTGCCGGATCAAGCGTCCAGAAACCGCGGACGGACAGCATTGCTGCAGGGTTTAACTACAATCCGGCGGCGGTTTCGGCTGTGAATGGCTTAACGCCCTATGCTGGCATGACTGCAGGACAGGCAACTCTAGCGGATCTTGTCGCCAATCCGAATCTGACGATTGTGTCGGGTCCGAAGATCTCCAACAACGACGGCATCACTCATCCCAACAATTTCATCACGGTCACTGTGACCTTTGGCTTGGTCGGACAGTTCTTCACGCCCTCCACGCTGTCCGGCATTCTGACGTTGTCTTTAGTGGACGGCCCATAACGAATGATTCTCGTGGATTGAAACAATGAGGAGGAAACAATGATTTCATTTAGAAGACTGCCGCTGCTGGTTGGCGTGATGCTGATAACGGCGTCAGCGGCCTTGTCGCAGTCCGGTACGATCAACATCAGCGGGACGAATCCCGACGCATTTTCGCTGACCAATGCTTCCGGACAGGCTCTGAGTGCCACCGTTGCTTTCGGGATCATGACACCCGCCAATGCAACCACTGTAGCTTCAGACGAAGCGATTGTCCGCATGAGGAGCAACAAGGCCTATAAACTCTCGGCGCAGGCTTCGGTGCTCACCATTAACGGTGCAGGTGCGGATCAGGGCGGCGATCCCATCGGTCTCACAGATATCGGAATCGGTATTACCGGCATGACGTTGAACGCGCCCAACGTTGCAAACGGCGCCAGCCGGACCGAAACCATCCCGGCGGGCTTTGGCGTGACAAATGGCATCTGGCCGGCGGCAACAAACGGCCTCACGCCAGCTTTCGGAAAGACGCTTAACGATATCCAGGCTTCGACGGAGATACTGAGCGGCCAGCGCATCAGCAAGAAGGGAAACCTTGCGACCGACAATAATTTCATCGAAGTGAAGGTTGGCGTGGCGACTCTTCCTCAGTTTTTTACGCCCAATACCGGCTTTTCGGCCACCATCACGTTGACCATGGCGTCGCAGTAATCGGAGTTATCCATGTCCCGTTTCACGACACTTGTGGGCTGCATTGTTCTTATCGGGACGTTCGCGCACATCGGCGAAGCTCAGACCGCGGGTCTGGGCATTCGCCCGATGCGGCTCGAAATGGACGTGGTTCCAGGGAAGCCGAAAACCGCTTCCTTCATCATTGAATCCCCTCCCTCAGATGTCGACGTTCGCGGGCGATTGCTGCTAAGCCTGTCGGACTGGGTGATTCGAGAAGATACGACTGTTACCTATCACGACGCAGGCACCCAACAAAGGTCTGCATCTCCCTGGATCATCTTCAGCCCGTCCGACGTCAACATTGCATCGGGCCAGGAGAGGCTGGTCCGCGTCACAGCAAATGTTCCCGAGGGGACACCGCCAGGCGTGTACACCTCAGCCATCTTTGTTCAGGAACGCCCGCCGGCCAGAGAACCTCGAAAAGGCGAGCGGATTGTCTACTTCCGTTTCCGGTACGCCGTGACGCTTTATGTCATCGTCCAACCCGTCAGCGGTAAAGGGGAGATTGGCGACTTCCTGCTCGCGCGAGATTCCGGCGGTATGCGGCTGATCTGCCAGCTGAAGAACACGGGTACCCGCCATCTTCGCCCCTCGATCAGCTGGTTCCTGCGTTCCGGCGCCGAGGAAGTGATTGCGGAAAAGAATGTCGAGACAACGGTCTTGCTTCCTTCTGCGACTACCAGGGAGATCTTGCAGATTCCGACACTACCGCCTGGAGAGTATGAGATCGAAGCCCAGGTCGACTTCCACGACGGCCAGCCTCTGCAGACGATCCGGCGAAAGGTAGACGTTGCTCCGCTTTCGGCGAGCCAGTGAGTTGTGACATCGAGGTACATTCTGTCGGCAACCGCATGGGTTGTCACCGTCTGGTTTCTTGTCTCACCGCACGCCGCGTTGTGCCAGGCTGAATGGAGTGTCGTCGTCGATGGGGCTCCGGTGCCGTTGCCTCGCCCCGTAGTCGGAAATGGTCGCGATCTCTTCGTTCCGTTGCTGCCAGTAACGCGGGCTCTGGGTTTCCAGGTTGAAATTGCCCCGGCACTCAAGACGCTCCGCTTGCGTCGCGGAGCCGGCGCACCGATCGAATATGATGGCCGCAGCGGAGAGATCCGTTACGGTCCTGTCGTCGCCGGCCAGATCCGAGACTACCAGCAGCTGATCATTTCCGAGCCCGTCGAAGAATTGCTCTTTCCTGTAGACGGCTTAATCACCCTACTGGCAGTCGATGTCCAGATGGACGTCGGGGGCAGCACCGTTTACATCAGCTCATCCACGAATCCGTTCAATGTTCCGTCGACGCACGGCATGGGTTTGTCCAACCTCGATTACTCCGTCGGCATCACGAAGGCAGGCGATAGTGAGGGGTATTACACGTTACTTAAAAGCGGCGCGCTGGCCGGCGGGATCCCGCTCAATAGCACGCTCCTCCTGGCCGGAGAGCGTTCGGATGTTCGTTTGCAGCAGGGAACCGTCATCGCGCAACTGGGCGATCATCGCGAACTGACGGTCGGCGACCAAAGTTCCATTAGCGGCCCGGACGCGCTCATCTCTTCTGTGCGAGGCATAGGCTACAGTGCCCCCTTTCAGGGTTTCGAAGCCGCCGTTTATGGGGGGCGAACCGCCGGAACCGTCGGTTCACAAATCGGAGCTGCGAGCGTCGCGAACTACGATTCCACAATCGTTGGCGGCACTCTGCGAACGCGACGGTTTGACGGGGATCTGTCGTTTGCGGCAAGCGGTTTTTCCGGGCCAGAGAGAAAGGGCACCAGCGCGGGCGCGGCGTTCACGAAGACGACCACGAAGCATCAACTGAGGGCACAGGTGGTGTTCGGAACATTTTCGGGCCTGGGCCTCAGGTCACTCAGGCCAGCTGTGGCAGATGTTCCTTCTTCCGTTGAAGAGACGACCCCCGTTCTGGCCGAGAAGATCCAGGCGGACGGACCGGCGTTAGGTATCAGTTTTTTCGATACCTATAAGCCGATCGAGCCGCTCGCCTTCACGCTGCAGTTGGAACGATATGGAGCAAATTTCCTGACGCCAAGGGAAGACTCGAAGTTCAACGCTCAGAGCACCCAGCGTGCTTCCGCCTCGATGCGTCCATTGTCGGGACTAAGTCTCCATGGAGGCGTTTCCCGACGAAAGTATCTCGCAGGCGACCCGGATGTTCTGCATGCCTTCGACTACGGCGCCAACGGTATCATTCCGGCCGTGCCCTGGTTACAGCTGGGCTACTTTCGCGTGATCCAAAACGGTCAAAATGCCGCGAGCCGCCTTCGCATGTCGCAATATTCCGCCACGATGGCCAGCCTGCAATATTCGGGCAGCGTGATGTACTCCGATCTCAATTTCAGCACGAGTCGCGCACGCACATTAAACGTCATGCTCAGCAGAAACCTGACGACCTGGGGGCAACTGACACTGCACGACCAGTTGGAGCTCGATGCCATGCATCGCTATGGCGCGGAGTGGCGTTTGAACATTCCACGCGGTGATCTCCGCATTGGACTGGATCGCTGGACCAGCATGCGCTCGACAGATGGGTATTTCGTCCCGATCGTGGGATTCGGCTTCAGGGTCGGAGATCAACGGCTGGTTGCAACGTACACCGGCGAACGCGGGACCCACACCTTTACGTTCACTATCGGAGGCCCTCTCGTCGTACGCGATGACTTGCGCAGGGATGCGGATGGGCGTCTGCGCGTCATTTCGCAGGCAACTTTGAAGGGGCGTGTCTTTCTGGATACCGATGGGGACAATGTGTTCGATCCGGAAACCGAAATTCCAATGCCGGGCATTACCGTCTGGCTGGACGAACAGGTGTCGGCAGTGACCGATGCCGCAGGAATGTTCCGATTCGACCGCATGAAAGCTGGAACGCACGGTGTTCGCGCCGATCTGGCCGAGGTCCCGGCGGATATGATCTTCTCCGATTCAGGAGAACGGCGCGTGGCGCTCTTGCCTTTCAGGGAGAACGTTCAGAACTTCGCGATCGTTCGTACGGGATCGCTCACGGGGAAAGTCACCTACCTGGATCACAGTGACCCCGAAAAGCCCGTTCAAAAGAGCCTGGGTGACGCACGTGTTATTGCTGATAGCGACCATGACACCTATTCGGATATCGGCGGGAACATCACAATCGGATCCCTCAAACCTGGATCCTATCAACTGAAGGTGGATCCGGAGACGGTGCCTGAAGGCTATGTCGCTTCTGTAGAACCGCCGCGAATACTCATTCGTGCCGGAGAGGTCGTGCGTGGGGTGCAAATCCGTCTGGCTCTACAGCCGCGTTCCACCATCATTACAGACCTTCCAAAACAGCAGTCTGTGAGTTCCCCGGAATGAATGGCATAAAATCGACCAAATGCAGATCCTTTTTATCCATCCCAACTACCCGGCGCAGTTCGGACCGATGCTCCAGCGGTTATCCAAACGAGATGATGTCGACTGCGTGTTCGTCACTAAGAACGTTTCCGGCATTCGTGATGGAGTCCGATGCATTAAGTACGAAACGAAGGGCGGGGCGACGAAAGACACGCATTACTGTTCACGCACGTTCGAAAATGCCGTCTGGCATGCTCACGGGGTTTACGAGACATGCGAGACACAGGCGGATTTGAAGCCGGATCTGATTGTCGGCCACAGCGGTTTTGGAACTACGGTGTTCCTGTCCGAACTTTACGAGTCACCAATTATCAACCTCTTCGAGTTCTACTACCGGCCCCACGGCAGCGATCTGGATTTTCGGCCTGACTTTCCAACGCAGAAGATCAACTACCTTCGCTCGCACACGCGCAACGCAATGATCCTTCTTGACCTGGAGACCTGTGCCGCCGGCTATGCACCGACGGCCTGGCAATGGAGCCTGCTGCCCGATCTATGGCAACCGAAGGTCGAAGTCATACACGACGGGATCGACATGAACTTCTGGAGGCGGCGCGATATCGCACGGCGTATTGGCAATGAGGACATACCTGAAAACACGCGGATCGTCACGTATGTGTCACGCGGTCTCGAGTCCATGCGGGGTTTCGATATCTTTGTTCGTGTCGCGAATCGTATCGCTGCGGAGATGCCCAATGTGTTGTTCGTCGTCGTTGGGGCCGACAAGACTCACTACGGAAACGATCTGAATCACATTCAAGCGAAAACTTTCCGGGAGCATGTCTTATTGAAGGAAAAGCCGGACCTCAGCCGGTTTCGATTTCTCGGCGTGATCTCCAGGGAGCAACTGGCCGATATCTTTTCGCTGAGCGACCTTCATATTTTTCTGACTGTTCCCTTCGTTCTTTCATGGTCGGTTCTCAATGCCATGGCTTGCGAATGCGTCATTGTCGGGTCAGACACGCCGCCTGTACTGGAAGTAATCCGCGATGGAGACAATGGATTACTCGCGAATTTTTTCGATGTTGACGGTCTAGCAGCGCACGCTCTAAGAGTGTTGAAAGCGCCGCAGGACTATCGTGCGCTTGGCGAACGTGCACGTGCATTGATTCAAGAACGCTATAGTCTCGACGTCACATTTCCGAAAATGTGGAGCCTCTTCAAGCGCGCCCTGGCAGCGCCGCCCGCTTCAAAAAATTTTTCATCTCAGTAGAACCTTGTATTGACTTTCTGTCCTGCGTGGGCTTTTAATGGGCGCCGGTTTGTGGTGAGTTCAAGTTGTTTTGGCTCCTCGTTCTCATTTCTTGAAATCAAGTTCGAGCGAAGAAAGTGAGTGGCGCCATGAGAATCTCATCGATCCCCCTATCGTTGACCGTTCGCGATCGATACCCAGTTCAAAGTAGCCGGCCCCGCATTTATCAGTTTGTCCGGCGTCGATTCCGCAGAAAATGATTCGGCTAATGATTTGAGCTGACTGCTGCTCGGGCGTTAGTCATGCCCGTTTGCTGCTGCCCTTTCAAAAGCGCTCCAGAAACCGCTTTGCCACTTTGTGATTCGTTTTTGTCTGACTGCTGAAAACCGCTTGAACTATGCAGGCATGCAGAAAGTGAGTGGCACCCCATGAGAACCGCATCCACTATCCCCTTTCCGTTTCGTGACGATCAATACCGCATTCAAGACAGAAAGCAACGGTTCCGCGAGTTTGAAAGGCCGCGCCGGTTCGCGCTGGAGAGCCTGGAACCGAGGGTGTTGCTCTCGGCAGACGATCCGCTGCTGGCGGGACAGGCCGCTGCAATCAAAGCGGGTCTGTCGGACCTCGAGGGCTGGGCCGACACTCTGGGGACGGTTGCCTCGTTTACCCAGCAGATCCCCATCGTGGGGCGATCGATATCACAAGCGCTCGACGTCGGAGAAGTCTTCAAGACGAAGTTTGCCGACATCGTCAGCGCGCTTGGGTCAACGCCCACGCCTGCACAGATCGAAACAGCACTCGAAGTCACGCCAGGTCTGGCGGTAACCGTTCAGACGAGTAGTTCAGAGATCACCTTCGGCGTCGTTTACGACTTCAATGGGACTTTTGATACGTACCTGAACCTGCCGGAAAACGACAATGCGGTCAAGATGGATCCCGCGAAGCAGGCGGATACCAACTTCAACAAAGTCACCCTTAATAGCCACCTGGACTTGCGGTTCACCTTCGGTATCAATCTGCAGGATGGTCTTGCCGCTTCGGAATCATTTTTCATTCGACTGAATGACCCTGACGGCGGAGGCCCTTTAACGGGCATTAATGCCGGCATGGATTTCAACGCCGCCCTGCCAAGCCTCTCGGCAAACCTCGGTGTCCTGGACGTGACCGTCGGCGGCGCCGGAAGCAATTTCAATCTCAACGCGGACATTGGCCTGACACTTGTCGATCCCGACAATACCGACGGTTTGAACCACATTACGCTCGCGGAGCTTTTGGGCACCTCCTTGAGCTCCTTGATTCCGTCGCCAACGCCGACAGGCACCCTGACGGCGACTCTGCCGCTTTCTGCGTCGCTTGGAGCTAGCTACACCGCTTCGGCAACGGTCGGAGTCACGGATACGAACCTGTTCGATTCCACGATCCCCACGTTCAGCCTTAGCGGTGCGACGAACAGCATCGAGAACTTCAAGAACATGAGCCTTGGGGATGCTGTGGGGTTGTTGCAGCAGTTCGGTACGAGTCTGGAAAGTGTTGCGGACGTCTTTGATCCCATCGGAGGCATTCCGTTTCTTGACCAGACCGTTAGTCAAGTTACCGACTTCACGTCGTACTTCATCGACTTTTCGGGCTTTTTCTTCGATGCCGTTTATAAGAACGCCGACCAATACACGGCGTCCTCGGCGCCAGTCGCGGATTTCATTCTGGACCACGACGCGGTGTTTCAAATCAGTACCAATGGTACGACCTTCACGACACATACGCTGTTGGCGTCCAGTACCACCAACAACACGTCGATCGCCGATTTGGTAGCGGATCTTGACGGCGTGCTTCCAGCAGGGATTGATGCCAGTATCGACGGCGGACTGATCAAACTGTCTCGCGCTACGGACAGTTTCATACTCAAGTATGCGGGCGACAACAAGGGAATGAAGGAACTGGGCTTTATCCCGACACTCGCCAACGCCGATTTTAAATATGACTCCATTCAATCTTTTATCGCGCGGCTTGATGAGCTGTTGCCGCTGACGGCTGCACAGATTGGGGTCGAATTCGACGCGACATCGAAAGACCTAACGTTCCGAATCAAGCTGGACGAAAACGAGCTCAAGT
>DASTBJ010000715.1:0-5784 GCA_035712125.1 Terriglobia bacterium | reverse complement strand
GTGAACCTCACCTACGTCGACAAGAACGATTGAGCCTCACCTGACGATCGACTTCCACCTCTTCGCAATATGCTCTGCCGTGCGCCATGCCAGCGGCAAGGTTACCCCGCGTGCGCGCGACTATTCATCGCAGCATCGTCGGCGGACAGCTGCAGACTTGCCGGAAGGGGAGCCAGTTGGACTCCGAATCGTTTGCGTCGAAGGTAGAGGTAGTCGTCGCTGCCATCCCGATAAACGCGGCCGATTCCTCCCGACATGGGATGTACGTTGCGGTATGCAGCAAACCGGGAGAATAGATGAAGCGCGATCCCGTGGGCCCTTTCCATGGTCTTCCCGCGACGAACAAATTCAAGCAGGTGCGAACGGCTGTAAAAACGGCGGTAGCAATCGAACAGTGTGCTGCGAAGCTGGCGCCAATCGAGCGAATCATGGTGCCACACGGCGTTGGTACCGTCGAAGCGGTCGAGGTTGCTTTCGAAGATTCTGCCCTCGGCAAGGAATTCGTCGTATTGCTGCGTTCCCGGGATCGGGGTAAGGATGTAGAACGATGCCGCATCCGGCGCCATGGCGATCAATTCATTCAAATGCTCTCGTATGCCATCCTCGGTGTCTTCGGGGAATCCGATGATGTTTGAGAAGTGTGTGATGATGCCCCTGCTTCTGCACATACGAACGATATCGCCGTAAAGCTTCGGATGGTTCTGGCCCTTGTGCGCGGCAAGCAATATCTTTCGGTTGAAGGATTCCACACCGATAAACATCTGAAAGCATCCGGCGCGTGCGAGCAGATCGATCAAATCTTCCTGCTTGGCAACCTGGGTGTCGCACTGAACAAAGAAGGGGATCCTAATCTTCTCCGCAATCATCGCTTCCAGCAGCCGGGGCCCTTCCTCATACTTGTTGAAGTTGTCGGATGTGAACATGATCAACTTCACTCCGGCAGCTTTGGCTGCTCGCAAACTGGCGAGGGTGACTTCGATATCCTGCACACGGATGGTACTGCCCGCAATTTTGACTACGGAACAGAAGTTGCACGTGTACGGACAGCCGCGAGCGGGATAAATCCCCAGCATCGGAACGATGTAGCGGCGCATGTCCGCATGGGAAGGCGGCTGCAGAACCGGCGCCTCGAGGTGCTGCTGCCACCGACGTCCCTCCCCATAAACGGGCCGAAGTTCTCCATTCAGCGCATCCCTCAGGATTGAAGGCCAGATCGTTTCCGCTTCCGAGAGAGCAAAACTGACTCCGCGGCCATGAAACATCGACGTATCGCACGTCATCGGATGCGGGCCTCCGATGATGCAGTGTTCCACGCCATACTGCAAAGCATACGCAGCAAGGTCGAGACTACGTTGAAACTGATGGGACTGAACGCCGGCAAGCGCAAGCAGAGTGGGGTCGTCCACCCCTTTCAACTGCTTCAGATATGTGAGATCGGTCTGGACGTACTCATCAATGACCTGAGTTTCGATGGTGTGACCTTCGAACTCACGAGGCGTCATGCTGCGCAGGTACGGAATCGTCGCATTGGGCATGAATCCTCGACGGAATCTCTGCACATGACCGTCCGCGTCATATTTGCTCGGCTTCAGGATAAGGACGCGAAGCTTCTTCACGGTTCCTCCCTCCGAACGGCAAAGCTGCCGGTCCGGGATCCGAGGACATCTATCGGAGAGAAACGGGTGAACAAGCGTCGTGCTCCATTATCGATAAGGCTACGGTGCCAAATACAATATCGCTATTCGGCCCGGGAAGGAAGGGGATGGAAGGCGCAATTTCTCTGTTTTTAGCCGCGTGTCGGCAAGACCACCACACGCCGCCAGGGGACTTCGCCTCGACTCTGCGACCCGAGTCCATGCTGCTCGATCAACTGGTGCTGCAAGCGTCGAACGTGAGGATTCTGCGGCGCCAGTTCGACCGGCTTCCCAAACGACATGACCCGATCAATGGCCCGTTCAGCTTCGAGCAGGGCGCGGTCCTTTTCTGTCGTTAGATCTTCAAGGCCAAAGGCCTGCTGCAGGAAAGACTTCATCTGACTCACGGTATTGCTGCGTAGCACGGAAGTCTCGAGACCTTCTTCCTCCAGGTCCGTCAGAGTCCGTGGCTGTCGTTTCTCCTGCGCCTTCAGGGTCAGCACAACGTCCGCTTCCTTGGGCGTCCTCGCGATCGAGGCCGGGACCTGCAGATCATTGATTGCGCGAGTGAGGCGATCCTTGCTGATCCCATACGGATAAATCCGAATGCTTTTTCGTGAGTCCGCGGCCGGACCCCGTTCCTCGCGCGACGGCCGAGATGGGTGAGAAGGGTGAACTTTCGCGGGAACTTCGATCTCGCGCACATCAAAACCGCCGTCCTTCCGCACACGCACCTGCGGTCCAATCGTTTTCCCCCGAAGAAATGCATCGACTACCGGCGCTGTTTCGTGGAAAACAGAAAACTCGTCGCGAGTCCGGATTTCCACAAGAGTATCGAAAGTCGGGGGGGCCTTCCGCTCGAGCACGGTCTTTTGAGTTCCGCGCCGCCGCGCTTCTTCGTCGCCCAGCGTCACGGAATGGATGCCACCGAGGAGATCGGATAGCGTCGGGTTCATCAGCAGGTTGTCGAGCGAGTTTCCGTGAGCCGTGGCGATCAACTGAACACCGCGTTCCGCAATGGTGCGCGCGGCGTGAGCTTCCGCCTCAGTCCCGATCTCATCGATGACGATGACTTCCGGCGTATGGTTCTCGACGGCTTCGATCATGACGGCGTGCTGAAGATCCGGCCGGGGTACCTGCATCCGACGGCTGGTGCCGATCCCTGGATGCGGGATATCGCCGTCCCCGGCGATTTCATTGGATGTATCGACGACGATCACGCGCTTCTTCAGTTCCGTGGACAGGACTCGCGCACTCTCGCGCAGCAACGTCGTCTTGCCGATTCCCGGCCGGCCCAGAAGCAGAATGCTTTTTCCAGACTCAATGACATCCCGCAACACATCGACAGTGCCGTAAACCGCGCGCCCCACGCGGCAGGTCAGCCCGACCACGATGTCCCTCCGATTCCGAATACAGGAAATTCGATGGAGGGTTCTCTCAATACCGGCGCGATTGTCCATGGTGAACGAACCCACGCGGTGAATGGCATACTCGATGTCTTCGCGTGTGACGGTCTGATCTGACAGATACACCGCCCGGCCGGGAAAGTGAGCCTCAGGCTGACGACCAAGATCCAGCACAATCTCAATAAGGTTCTTCAGATCAGGTTGTCTGGTGAGAGCCTCTTTCAGTGGTGGAGGCATAACGCCGAGCAGAAGGTCGAGATCATCGGTGATTTCCTTGCCTGGCAATTTTTCGCTGCTCCTCGTTAACGGTTCGATCTGCTACCCTAAGATCATGCTCGTTGAACTCCACGAGGAAGAGGATCTTGGCTCGCTTTTCGAACGTTCCCAGCAAGAACCGGTCGTGCTTTTCAAGCATAGCACGCAGTGCTCGCGTAGCGACGCGGCCTACGAGGAACTGAAGGCCTTCCTCTCCAGGCACCCGGAAGTGCCCTGTGGCATGGTCCTCGTTATCGAAGATCGCGAGATATCCGACGCCCTCGAGGACCAGGTCGGAATTCGACACGAATCCCCACAGGCCATTGTCATCTCGCGAGGTGTCCCCATCTGGCACGGTAACCACTACAAGGTTACAGCCAGCGCGCTGGAAGCGGCGGTCACCGGACACAACGCCCGGAGCTAATTTATGCCCAATCGGCTCATCAACGAGACCAGCCCGTATCTTCTCCAGCACGCGCACAACCCCGTGGATTGGTATGCCTGGTCCGACGAGGCGCTCCAGCGTGCACAGAAGGAAGACAAGCCAATTCTTCTGAGCATTGGCTACTCCGCCTGTCACTGGTGTCATGTCATGGAGCACGAGTCGTTCGAGAACAGCGCGATCGCGAAACTGATGAACGACAACTTCATCAACATCAAAGTGGATCGGGAAGAACGGCCGGATCTCGATCAGGTCTATATGTCGGCGGTGCAGATCATGACGGGAAGCGGGGGATGGCCGCTGACAGTCTTTCTGCTCCCAAATGGCGAGCCGTTCTATGGCGGAACCTACTTCCCTCCGGACGATCGGTATGGACGGCCCGGATTCCCCCGCCTGCTCATGAACATCGCGGAAGCGTATCGCGGCCGGCGGAACGAAGTGCAGAGCAACGCACAGATGCTGCGTCAGCAGCTGAATCAGCGGATGCAGAGTGGAGCCGGCTCCGGATCGGTTGGCACGGAGACGCTCGAGCAGGCAGCGCGATCACTCGGCAGCCGGTTCGACCCGCGCGAAGGTGGTTTCGGTAATGCGCCCAAATTCCCGCCGAGCATGAGTATCGATTTCCTGCTGCGCTATCACCATCGCACGCAGGATCCGCATGCGCAGGAAATGGCAACGGCGACGCTCGACAAGATGGCCTGGGGCGGAATGTACGATCAGGTAGGTGGCGGGTTCCATCGCTATTCCACCGATGACCGCTGGCTTGTTCCGCACTTCGAGAAGATGCTGTATGACAACGCGCTGCTCGCGCGCGTTTACCTGGACGGTTACCGTGTCACGGCGAAGCCTCTGTACCGGCGGATTACGGAAGAGATTCTCGACTTCATCGTGCGTGAAATGCGCGATGCGAATGGCGGCTTTTATTCCACGCAGGACGCCGACAGTGAAGGTGTTGAAGGAAAGTTCTACGTCTGGGACCGCGAGGAATTCCTCGACATCGTCGGAGACGACGGAGAACTGCTCGCGCGCTATTTCAATGTCACCGACTACGGCAACTGGGAGCATCACAATATCCTGAACGTCCCCCGCCCGCCGGAACTGTTCTGCAAACTCGAGAAGATCACGGAAGACGAACTCGCCGCGAAGGTCAGGGCCTCGCTTCCGAAACTGTACGCCGCGCGGGAAAAACGTGTGCGCCCCGGCCGCGACGAAAAGATCCTGACAGACTGGAACGGGCTGGCGCTCCGCGCTTTCGCAGAAGCCGCAGCATTTCTGGAGCGCGACGATTACCGAAAAGTCGCCGAAGACAACGCGGTGTTCCTGTTCGAGAAGTTATGGGATGGAAAGCACCTGCTGCACAGCTTCAAGGATGGGCGCGCGCGCTTCAATGCGTATCTGGACGACTACGCCAACGTCGCGGACGGCTTACTTGCTCTATACCAGCTGACTTTCGACGAGAAGTGGCTTCGCCGTGCCGAATCGCTCGCTCAAATCATCCTGGAAAGGTTCGGGGACGAGGAACAGGGGGGGTTCTATTTCACGGCGTTGGATCATGAAGAACTCGTCGCACGAACAAAGGACTTCTTCGACAATGCGACGCCCTCGGGTAATTCCGTGGCGGCGGATGTGCTGCTGCGTCTGTCTGCGATTCTCGGTCGTGAAGATTTTCGCAAGCAGGCGGAGCGAACGTTTGCCGCGGTCGCGAATCACCTTGCTCCTTACGCGTCGGGTTTCGGCAGAATGCTGGCCGCCGTGGATTTCGCGATCGGTCCCGCAATGGAGATCGCGCTGGTTGGAGGGACCGGCAATTTTCTTTCAGCGTACCGAAAACGCTATTTGCCGCGAACCGTTATCGCCGCCGGCGACAGTGACGTCGCGTTGTTGCGCGATCGCAGACCAACCGAAGGAAAGCCGACCGCCTACGTTTGTGAAAACCTTGCGTGCAAGCAACCGGTGACGGATGTCGCCGAGTTCGAGAAGCTGCTGGGCTAGGCGTCCCTACTTTGAGGCCGACTGCGCGGCGGCGCCAAACTGCGCCTCGAGAGGC
>DASTBJ010000714.1:0-4725 GCA_035712125.1 Terriglobia bacterium | reverse complement strand
CCTGCCACTCGCGCCCGGTGCGCGACCGGACATTCGACGACGCGAAAGCCGGCCCCGGTCGCGAACGCCGGAATGAACGAATAGAGGGTACGAATCGGGAGAAAACTTGCGAGCACCTCGCGCCGGAATACTCTGAGCGCGCATCCGGTGTCCTGCATGGTGTCGCCCAGCCAGTATCGCCGTACCGCGTTTGCGATCCTGGACATGGCGAGCCTGAGCGCAGAGTCTTGCCTGTTTGCGCGGAAGCCAATCACCATGTCCGCATCCTCCAGACGCTTCAGCATTGCGGAAAGATTCCGGGGATCATTCTGGCCATCGCCGTCGATCGTGAAAAGGATGGAACCTCGCGCCGCATGCAAGCCATTCCACAAGGCGGCCGCCTGCCCAAGATTGCGCGGGTGACGGAGAACACGGCACGATCGCGATCGCTGTTGCGCCATCATCAGCACCTTGATGGTGTCATCGGAACTTCCGTCGTCCACCAGCACAATTTCAAAGGGGCGGCCGAGCGCATTCATGCAATCGATGAGTTCATCAATCACACCGCCGGCGACCGCGGCTTCGTTGTAAAAAGGGACGACTCCGGATATTTCGGGCGCTGAAGTCATTGTTGTTTCTTATCGGTCAGACCGGCGATCAGACGATCAAAAGAGCCCTTGGCGCCAAGATTCAAATCCGGTTGCTTCAACACCGATGCCACCCGCTCCGCAGGTACAGAAATCAGCTGAACATCGCCCGGAGGCATCGCCGACACAATCCAGGCACTCCCAACGCGCTCACGCATTCGAGCAATTGAGGGGTGGGCGGCCCACTGGTCTGGATTGAAATAGACAGGCTCGCGTTCGAGGACGACAAAGTCCCTCGTGAGATCTCTTTGCTGGAACGGTGGTCGCAATGCGAACGGGCTCGCCCACGACCATATGAAGGCGTTGTCGTTGCGGTCGGGCACATTCAGAAGCACGAGATCGCCGGGGGATGCCCTCCCTGCGACCTGCTCGACCATCAGGCTGGTCGCTCTTGAAAGCCTGCCGGCTGCTCGCCACCCGCCCTCCGCTTTCCTCAATTGCCATCCGCCTGCGAGAACAACGACGGCCATGGCGGCAGCAAATGCGGAACGTCGTCCCAGCAGGCGGGCAGAAACGGCAGACAGACCCACGGAGATGCCTACGGACGCCAGGTAAAGATGTCGTGCTGCCGGGTACGTCAGCATGAGCGGCAAGGTTGCTACCAGATACCATACGACGCCAAAGAACACAGCCACGCGGGGCTCCCGGCTGCTGCGGTTGCGGTCGAGTATCAGCCAGGTGATCGATACGATCATCAACAGGGCAAGGATGCCGACCCAGATCGGCAAGGCGCGAGTGCGTTCTGCACCGGCAACATCGAAAACGCGTTGTGCTGGCCAGAACAGCTGTCCCAGATAGTAGAGCTGTCGCTGTGCGGCCCCATGCCAAAAGGCCAGTGTCCCGTATTCAACCGGAGGAGCGCCAAGACCTGACCCGAGTGCAGCAACTCGGCAGTAATAATAGACCAGCGCAATGGCTCCCCATCCCAGGTAGGGCGCTGCAGCGCGAGCCAAAGTCCACTGAGTGTTCTTCGGCACAAAGAAGACTTCACACAGCAACGCCATGAGCGGAAGCGTAAGCGCAGCTTCCTTCGCAAAGACGCCGGCGCCATAACCGATCCAGCACACGGCCAGCCAGTGCCACACAGGATTCGATCGAAATCTGAGAAGGCCGTAGATACCCAGCAGGTACCCGAGAGTGGATATCGTATCCACGCGTCCGGTGATCCAGATGACCGGCTCCACGTGCACGGGATGCGCGGCAAAAATCAGTCCTGCTGCCGCTGCAGGTAACCAACTCTCAGTCAGCACGCTTCGTGCGATGAGCATCACCAAACCCGAGCACGCCAGGTGCAGCAGCAGATTGGTGACATGATAGCCCGTGGGATTGGTACCCCAAAACTGACCGTCGAGAATCAGCGACGCTGCGGCTACAGGCCGGAGTTCAAATAATGGAACACCCCACAAGCCTTCGGACCATTCGTTGACAAAAAATCGCGGCAGCGAAAGGAAGGACGTGCCCAGAAACTTGCCGACATAGGCGAAATCGTCGCCCAGGAAGTAACTTCGGACGGTCCGACCGAACGCGATGGCGATAACGCCGGCCAACACGCCCCACCAGGCGCAACTCGTCCACCATTTTGGCTCATCGGACACGGGCGCAGATTCTAACCGGTCAGCACTGATAAAATCCACGCGTTGCTGGAGGCGTTTTCGGCCCAATTAGCAGGACATGACGAATTCTCCGGGGTCGTGCTGCTGTCGCGGCATGGCAAGGCGGTTGAAAAGCGCGGATATGGGTTCGCAGATCGCAAGTCGGGACGAGCAAACACACCCGAAACACCCTTTGCACTGTCACGATCGCGAAGCTGGTAGAACAGGATCGCCTGTCGTTCGATATGCTGCCGGCGGCGCCAATCCACAACTGCTGCTTGATCAACGGCCCCGAAAGAGACAACGTCGTTTCGTACCCGTTATAACCTCCGTAAGATCCTGTCACGGTCCCGTGAAACGTATCCGTCGGCGCTTTAGAGATGATATTGATGACGCCCGCCTGGCTGTTAACGCCATAGAGGGTACCCTGCGGCCCCTTCAAGACTTCGACACGCTCGACATCGAAGAGCTTCTGATTGAGCGTGTAGAAGTCATTCACCGGAACACCATCGACGTAAATACCCGTAGAGGGATCAACAGAGGACGAGTTGTTAACGAAACCGCGCAGCGAAATGAAACTGAATGCGGAGCGGCCGCCAGTATCGGTGATCTGGAAGTTAGGGATGTATCCGGTGAGAACTTCCACCTGGTCGATCCCACCCTGCTCGATCTGACGCGCCCCCAGCACATCCACCGATAGTGGAAGTGTCGCGACTTCTTCCTCGCGCTTCTGCGCGGTGACGGTGACGGTCGTGCTCAGATCCGCGAGATCGAGGGTAAGACCGAGCGTTCGCCATTAGTCCCGACGTTCACCTCTTCCCTGCTAAAAGGCTTGAAGTCACTCGCATCAACCCGAACGGTGTAAAGGCCGGGTTCGAGACGATCAAAAACATAGGCGCCCTCTGCATCACTGGTTGTCTCATAGCGGATGCCGGAGGATCCAAGAGCAATGAGACGAATGCCCGGAATATTGCGTCCTGCACTATCTGTAATGGTGCCTCTTAAGGAAGAGAAGGTTTGACCGAACGCGACGACCGAAAACAATAGAATCAACAAAACACCCTTTTTCAAGTCGATCTCCGTATCTTCTGAGTACAGGCGAGCCTGGTCTGCTAACTCATGCTGTGTAGATGACTCCGGTGCGGCGCGGGGGTAACCACCGGCACAGATGGTAACCAACCTTCGGTCTGGGGTCATTCTGAATTGTTTGTCAGAAATGAGAATGCTAGTTTCGTGCCGTGGGTTCATTGAGACGAGAAACGGAAACAGCAATCCGGGCAGCGAGACTGGCGCAGGTGATTGCGGACTCTCGATCAGGCGCGGATCAGATCACTTCGAAGGGCGGTATCGACCTCGTAACATCAGCCGATGTTGCGTGCGAGGATAGGATTCGGGAAGAACTGCTGCACGTGTTCCCGGATTATCCGGTTGTCGGCGAGGAGCGTGGAGGCGATCCCGTGCAGGGCCAACCGTACTGGCTCGTCGATCCGATCTGTGGGACGCGTCACTACGCTTCCAATATTCCCCTCTATTGTCACAACATCGCACTCGTTGAAAACGGACAGGTCACCGCCGCCGCGATTGGTGTGGGCAAATCTGATGAGATTCTCTTCGCCGAGAAAGGGGACGGCGCATGGATTCGAACACCGGGTGGCGATCGAAGGCTGGCCGTGTCCGATCGCAGCAATGCCATCTGGATCGATGGTGGACCGCGTGCCGCAGATATCGTCCGTCAGGCCATGCTGCTGAAACGTTGGTACGTCTGGATGTACTCGACGACACTCTCTTTAGCGCATCTGGCCGACGGACGAATTGCAGGCATTCTTCATCTCGGACCACCCAGGATTCCCCGTGCCGGCTCGGTACATTTTGCTGCCGGTTGCCTGGTCGCCGCCGAAGCGGGCGCCGTCGTTATGGATCTCGAAACCGGTCAGCCGTGGGACTTGTTGACGCGTTCGTACCTTCTGGCATCGACACCGCAGGTGCAAGAGCAGCTAATGAACCTTCTCGCTTAAAGCGATTCAACCTGTTCCGCGGCGTCGGGCCACTCCCCATTGAGAAAGATTCGGATCGACCCGAGTACGTTTCCGGGATCCTCGATCCACGGTGCATGCGCAGTGTTGTCGACCGACAGGAGACGTGCGTTTGGAAGCAGCCGAGCCCACTCTCTCCCGCCACGATACGGTGCGCTACGATCCTTCGTGCCGTGGACAACAAGGACCGAAGCGGACACCGTTGCGAAGTCGTCCGGCGTGAATCGTAGTCTCTGGATCGAAGGCATCAGGACCTGTACCCAGTAATCCATGAAATCCAACTCCGTCTGTAGAGGAAAACCTTCCCAATGCAGGAGCCTTTCGACATGAGCGGGATTGAAAACGTAGATGGGGCGTAACAGTGCCCAGAATTTCCTGAAGAACTCTTCCGGAGACATCGAATGCCTCTCCGCTTGAAGCTTGATGGTGTTCGCATAGAACTCTGTAAGAACCGGATCGATGTTCACCGGATTG
>DASTBJ010000713.1:0-2685 GCA_035712125.1 Terriglobia bacterium | reverse complement strand
CGTGAAAAGATAGACCGTACCCGCCAGCGTGAGCGCAGCAACACGCATCGTTGCCAGCCCGTGTCTCAGCACCGCGCGCAGGGTCACCTCATAAGCGCCGGCCAGTTTGTCGAATGCGCGCTCCAGCACGAAATAGACTCGCCCGTGCTTGCGGTCATGCGGTGGCAGATAACGACTGCCGAGCATCGGCGTAAACGTCAGCGACACGAAACCGGAAATCACGATGGCGACAATGATCGTGACCGAGAATTCGTGCAGCAGGCGTCCAACCATGCCGCCGAGGAACAAAACGGGGATAAACACGGCGATCAGCGACAGGGTCATCGACACGATCGTGAATCCGATTTCCTTCGAGGCGAGCACCGCGGCTTCATACCGGCTCTTACCCATCTCCATGTAGCGGACGATGTTCTCCAGCATGACAATCGCGTCATCAACAACAAATCCCACGGACAGCGTCAGCGCCATCAGTGACAGCATATTCAAGCTGTAGTCGAGCAGATACATCGCCGCAAACGTTCCAATGATCGACAACACGACCGCAGAACCCGGAATCAGGGTGGCGGTCAGATTGCGCAGGAACAGGAAGATGACCATGACAACAAGCGCGATCGTCAGGACAAGGGTGAACTCGACATCGTGGATCGATGCACGAACGGTTTCCGAAGCGTCATAAAGCAATTCCAGCTGGACCGACGGCGGCAGTGACGCCTGGAGTTCCGGCAGCAAGGCACGGATGTCATCGACGATCTGGACGGTGTTGGTCCCGGGCTGGCGCGATATTGCCAGGATGATGCCTCTGACACCGTTGTTCCACGCGATGGTCTTGTTGTCTTCAACGCTGTCGATAACGGTCGCCAGCTCTTCAAGCCGCAGCGGAACACCGTTGCGATACTCGACAATCAGCGGCCGGTACGCCGAAGCCTGCATCAACTGGCCGCTGGACTGAACCGTGAATGCCTGTTTCGGCCCGTATAGTCGGCCCGTCGGCAGATTGACGTTGCTCTGTTGAATGGCTCGTTGCACCTCGTCAATGCCGACGCGATGTGCAGCGAGCTTGTCAGGATCCGCCTGGATGCGCACGGCGTACTTCTGCGCACCGAAGATCTGCACCCGCGAAACGCCGCTTACGGTAGAGATACGCTGGGCCAGCGCCGTTTCCGCGTATTCGTTGACGGAATAGAGCGGAAGCGTTGTGGAGTTCATCGCGAAGTAAAGAATCGGCTGTTCCGACGGATTCTGCTTGGCATAGGTGGGCGGCCGCGGCATCGGCGGCAGAATCGCCTGCGAAATCGCGGACTGGATATCCTGCGCCGCAGCGTCTACATCGCGATCGAGGGCGAACTGAATGGTGATCGTACTGACACTCTGCGTGTTCGAAGAACTGATGGATCGGACGCCGGCGATGGTCGAAAACTCCCGCTCCAGCGGCGTTGCAATTGCGGAAGCCATCGTTTCCGGATTGGCTCCCGGCTGCGTCGCTACAACCTGGATCGTCGGATAGTCCACACTTGGCAACGCCGCCACCGGCAATGCCCGATAACCAACGATGCCGAACAAAAGAATCGCGAACGTGATCAGCGTCGTCATGATCGGACGTTCAATGAAGATCTTTGAAACGTGCATGACTACTTAACCGAAACGCTCGGCGATGTCGCGGCGGTAATTTTCGCTCCGGGATAGAGCCTGGACTGACCATCCGTGACGACGCTTTCCCCGGCCATCACGCCACTCTCGACTATCGCTTTGGAATCGACGGTCTGCCCAAGAACGACCGGCCGGGGCTCGACAGTCTGGTCCGACTTGACGACGTACACGAACGGTCCCTGCTGGCCGGACTGGATGGCCTCGGCAGGAATCACGGTCGCACGGCGAGTCTCCAGCGTCAGAACCACGTTCACAAATTGCCCGGGCCAGAGCTTGCGGTCTCGATTTTCAAAGGCGCCTTTGAGTCGAATCGTTCCAGTTGTGGAATCCACAGTGTTGTCGATGACCGCCAGAGCTCCTCGAACCGGATTGGCAGCACCTTCCGACTTCACTTCGATCAACAGCTTTTGCTGCGAATTTTGCCTGGAAGAAATCTCGCCCAGGTAGCGCTCCGGCACACCAAAAGTGACATAGATGGGCGCAATCTGGTTGATCACCACGAGAGGCTGTTCTCCGTTGGCCTGAACGAGGTTTCCGGGATGCAACAGCAGGCTTCCAACCCGGCCGGATATCGGAGCACGAATCTGGGTGTAACCGAGATTGAGCTTTGCCTGCTCCACCGCAGACCGGCCGCTTTCAAGGGACGCTCGAATGCTTTCCAGTGCGGCTTCATCCGCCCGCACGGACTGAACAGCAACCTCCGCGGCCGTGCGAACCTCGTCCTCCTGCATACGTGTGGAAATGCCTTCGCGGGACAGTTGTTCAAAACGTCGCAATTCCGCTTCCGCATTTTTCAGCCGGGCCTGATCGCGACTCAGGTTGGCTTCGGCCACTCGCAGTTCGGCTTCGTCCTTGCGAACAGCCGCTTCTGTCTGCCGGAGAGCTTCACGGAAAGGCCGGGAATCGATTTCGAACAGCAGATCACCCTCGGCAACCGTCGCGCCTTCAGCGAACTTCACACTGAGAAGCTGACCACCCACCTGTGCCTTGATGGCAACGCTGGAATAAGGCTCAACATTGCCGACCGTCCTTACCTGG
>DASTBJ010000712.1:0-3661 GCA_035712125.1 Terriglobia bacterium | reverse complement strand
CCACGCGGGCTTCATTGCAGGCGACACTCAAGGCGGCTCAAACGACGTACGACCGGCTCAAGAAGGCCTCGGAAACGCCAGGTGTTGTCGCCGGTAATGAATTAGATACTGCACTCCAATCTGCCGAAGCGCAGCGAGCGGGGATTGAGGCGGCGCAGGCGGGCATCCAGGCGCAACGGTCGAGCATCGAAGCTTTCCGTAACAAGAAACTTGCTGCGGAAGCGGAACTGTTGGCTGTTCAGGAGATGCAGGGCTACCTTAAAGTCACGGCGCCATTCGATGGAGTGGTGGCGGAACGTGGAGTTCATCCCGGCGCTCTTGTCGGCCCATCAGGAGCCGCTCCGCTTCTGGTTCTTCAACAAGTCTCTCGGCTACGGCTTGTGGTTGCCGTCCCGGAAGAGAATGTTTCTAGTATCGTCCGCGGAACCAGCGTCTCTTTCAGCGTTCCGGCCTATCCGACGCGCACGTTCTCCGGCACAGTGGCGCGAATTCCTCCCGCACTTGACGCCAAAACGCGATCCATGCCCGTCGAACTGGACGTCATTAATAAAGACCAGACGCTGGCGCCTGGGATGTATTCCACAGTGGTTTGGCCGGTCCGTAGTGCGGATCCTGCTTTCTTCGTACCGAAGACCAGCGTGGTGACGACCACCGAGCGCACCTTTGTTGTCCGCGACAAGAACGGCCTGGCCGAGTGGGTGAATGTCCAGAAAGGTCCTGCCGAAGGCGATTTGATTCGCGTTATAGGCCCGCTTCAGGAGGGCGACCGCGTAGTGAAGCGTGCTACGGACGAGATTCGGGAAGGCACGAATGTGAAGCCCGCGGCAAAATGACTTGCTCACACGAACCGCGATTGAGAAAGGCTTCGAACGGCCGGGCTTCACTTCCGCAAAGAGATCATTTCGGGTGTTGGAGGATCACACGTCATTCTCGATGACCCATCGGGTAATCCGATCACAACTATTCGCGGTCATGAGAAATCGACCGCCGGTATCGCCGATACACTCGCTTCCCTGCTTCTGTCTTTGGCACACGGTTGCGCTTGAGAGAACCAGCCAGAAACGAGCAAATACGAGCGCGTATAGCGCTATTTTTCTCGCGATTCTTGCTCACAAAATGCTCACAGAAATTCGAGAACAAGGGCTACAACCGGACACCATCGGACACCAAATGCTTTGAAACGAAAGAACTGGCCATCATTACACTGTGCTCATAACCCAAAGGTCGGAGGTTCAAATCCTCCCCCCGCAATCAGAGTTGGCATAATAAGCCACCTTTTTTATCGCAGTTGCGAGGACTGCCCCGTCTCACTCCGGGTCGCCCCTTACAGTTCCTTTTCTCGATTTCGGGAACGAGTTCCCGTGTTCGCTGAGCTACGACCTTCATTTCGAGAGCGAAATTACGTCGCGGAATGACTGGATCCGTCCATCCCTGACGGCTGCAAGCGTTTCTTGTATAGAAGACAGCACGGTATAAGGCATGCCGCCAGGCGGCAGAGGGCCGAATACTCCGTTCCAAGAGCGAATGAATGTGCTGGATGAATCCAGTGGCAATGTAGCCACGTTGTTATAGAAGTTGTTCGAACCGCCATTAGCGTCCGTGCCGAGCCGACCACTCTCGACTCGAAACAAGTACGACTCGACGTTGGATACATAGAACGTGGTGACGATTCCGCCATGATCCCTCAAATACTGCCCTACCGCCCGGATTGCCTTTGTCCCACCGAAATCACCGGTGACTGGGACAATCAGGTTACGACTCTGAAGGTCGCGAACAAATTGATAATTCTCTTCCGTAGCGAGGTAACTTCTCTGTTGTCCCTGCGCGTCGCTTGCCGTCATTAGATCCGCGTAGTTGGGCAGGTCTGGCGGAGCGACGAGCCGCCCGCCGGAACTGTAGTTCACAGCCGGTCCGAATTCGCGAAACACCGTAAAGACGAGTTCGATATTTTTAACGTCTTCGGTCGTGAGGCGAAACTTACGCTTGTCAATCAGTAGTTCCTTGATTGATCTCAAAGTGTTCCTAAAGGCAGCGTCATCAGGACTCACCGAGTTGTAGGCACGGAATAATTCGACGACGGTCGATTTCTTAGTCAAGCCTCCTGGACGTGGTCGCGAGAACAGCCGCGACAGAAAGTCAGCGCGACTCGCCGACATTTCAAACAGCGCTTTATAGATCATGTGCTCAACCATGTTTTGACGGCGAATGTCGATGATGAAGGAGATCTTCGGACGCATTGCAGCGATGAACGTGAAGTTCTGTTCCGGCCCTACGCCGACGTATACGCCATCGCGCTTCGTCAATTGATTCAAGCGCGGAATCACAGCCTGGACGCCGGTCTCGTTCGATATCCAATTGTCTGATTCAAACGTCCCACCGGGTTCTGAAAAGCCTTCAATGAGCTTCCAAAATGTGGAATCAGGGATCCGCTTTGGAATGGTGTCGGCCGCACTCACATAAAACGAAGGCCAGATCAACGCGACGACGAGCAATGGAAGCATATACATTCGAATTCGCAGCATATGGACCTCCAACAGTCGATTGAGAATTGAGGTTTTGGACATTGAACAATGTTGGCCAATAAAATTCAATCTTCCAGTCATCATCTAGCGAACGTCCGACGGCGGCGGCGAGGCAGACAAGCCTGCGACAGCCGGTTCAGAGGCTTTGAAGAAATGCCTACAATGACCCACCCGATAAGAGGCTCGTTGCCGCGGGTCCGATTCCAGTTGCTTAGTCTGCCAGACCACTAACTTGTGAAGACCCTGAACAGGCGTCGAATTTTGGGAACAACTCTGGGAACAAATTAGGAACAGAATATTCTCGGCGAGTTGCAACAACCTGTCGACAAAGCGGCAACTAATCAAATCGCGAGCGAGCAATACGGAAGGCAGCAGTCGCTATTAAGGGTGCAGCAGCTCAGCGACTCCAGCGAGAACGGGCGCCGTCAACAATATGTTGTGACCCAAGGAAGGCGCGATCGTGATCTGAGCATTGACACCGCGCTCTCTCAGCGCGTGTGAATAGCGCAATGAGTCCTCCCGAAGCCCCATGTCATCTTCCTCACCCACGATGACTCGTATGATGGCATCGCCGCGTACGTTCGGAACCAAAGTCAGCGGCTGCAAGCTTCGCGTAGGCCCTTGCCAAATGGGACTTCCACGAGTCTGCCTGGTTCGGGCACGCGCCGCGTCGGGATCGCACGCGCACGCGACAAGTAATGCGGCGTTTGCGGATTCGGGATGTCTTCCGAGAATATTAGCCGCAATAGCTGCGCCCCCCGAGTGGCCGACAAGCACAACGTAGCGAGCCCCGAATCTTTCCTTCAGTTGATTCACCGCGCCACCTATGGCATCGACTACTTCTGGGGTGAAGTTGTCGAGTGATGCATTCCCCATGTCGCCGTCTGAGCGGTCGCCCCTATTGTCGGTATACCCCGGACGTAGAATTCCGACTGCGACGACATCCTGTATCGGTCTCCAATTCGCGATGCTTGCACGAGTGTTCTCTGGCAGCGCTGGCGCATTGGCCCCCTGGGTCACGAGCTGTGCGAAAGCGTATTGATAGCTCGGCGTCGGATCGAAAAGATCTCCATGCAGCACAATCAGCAGCAACGGATGCTCACTAAGCTGCGTGCTGGAAAACGCCTCCGCTTTCAACC
>DASTBJ010000711.1:0-2844 GCA_035712125.1 Terriglobia bacterium | reverse complement strand
AAGCGGCGACCGTTGTCGAAGAGTCGCTGCCCGTCGTCGAGGAAGCGTCGCCCGCGATCGTTGAAGAGTTCCCGGTTCAAAACGAAGTCTCTGTTGATGAAGAGAAGTCGGCACCACCGGTGAGGCGTCGTACACGAGCGGTTAGTACTTCCGCAAAAAAGAAACCTGCTGCTGCACCAAGAAAAACGCGCAAGAAAAGCGGGACAGACTCCGAGCCGATCTGAAGCTCTATCGGATGGAATCCCGGGTCTCGGCCGGACTAAGGCATCTTTCGACTAGTCCGGCCAGATCCGCTTTTTTCCATCGCCATTACTCCCTGACACACCTCACGGAAATAGCCATCTGCTTCTCGCCGTCAGGCTGACGATGGAGAGCTTGCCCGTTCTTGGCAAAGTTGTAAAACGGGGCGCTGCCTGAATCGTTATCTGATGCCGTCCAGTAGAGCCCGTGGGCGTCCAGCCGTGCGTACTGTCCGTCGGCGGAGCGGTTTCCGCCCAGGGCAGCACTGAAGCCTGACGTGCCTCCGTTCAGCAGGGCAGTAAACGCCGCCATACCTTTGTCAGCCGAATCGTCGCTGACTCCGCCATAGAGCTTCGCCATCTGCCGCCATTCGCCATCGGTAGGTAAGCGCCAACCGCCTGCGAGCGACTCGCACACCCGCTGCGCCGACTCCCATGTATACAAACGCCCGTATCGACCGCAATTCGGTTCGGCATCGTCGTAACAATAAGATGCAGAGGCGTTGACGTTGACATTGGCAGTCGTCCACTCTTTACCGTCTGCCATCCGTCTGGAAGCCAGGATCTTGCCGGGCTCGTCCGGGTCTTCCGGTGAACGGTGCGTCGAGCATGCGCTGCCAACAATTCCGATGGCGATACTCAGCGCAATTGCCAGAACAGGAATTTGAATCTGTGTCATTCGGCCAATCGTACACTTCTCCTGTTCTCCTGTCAGATTCAATAAGCCTGACGGCGACCGACGCTTTGACGGGGCTGTTATACGCACAGGCGTGCCAGGTTCCAGATAGCCGCTCATGAAATCTACATTGAGGTATGCGTTCGGCTCGATGTTGTCCCAAGCCCACAAGCGGTAGCCTCCCGGGAGGACGCCCCACACCGTAACGCTGTCATCAGGCCCCCTGAGCGCAGTGCGATAGCGATCACAGAGTGCAGGCCGGCTAACGAGGAAAGCGAGGACTGCTCCACCTGAAACATGGTCCATTTGCACCCCCGTGCTCTCGAACTATGCGGACGCCACGACTTTGATAGGTGGGCTACTTTGAAAAGATTAGAGACGCATCAGTTGATAGATGCTCACGACCAGGATGAGAAATTGATTGACGCGATCAACAACAGCCAGGAGTTTGGCCTTTTTGCCAATTGAGGGTAAAGCTTCTTTGCGTGATCCTCGACAGTCTCGAACATGAGCGCATTGTAACTCGTGCGGCGTGAATGGATACCCCGGAAATGACACTCAGCCTAATAATGCCCATGCCACTAGAATGGCGAGAATCCATCCTGCAAGAAGATAGCAGCCGTGTGCCCATGCTGTTCCTTTCAAGAATCGCGATCGTGCCGCGAAGAGTAGGCCGACAAAAAGCAATGAGGAAAGCCAAATCAGGAGCCACGGGGTCCTCGACACCCAGCACACATTCGTCGGATCAAAGCCAACCTCTTGCATGACCGCATAGACACCGAACTAGGTGGAAATTCCGCCGCTCAGAGTCCCTCTCAAATAGGCCGTTGGCCCGTGAGAATCATCAGGCGCCCGTAGTCGGCATCTCCGGAAGTGAATGTAATTTGTGCGCCGCAATAGCGACACCGCTGCGATAAAGTTGCGTCGCATGTCTCTCTCTATCTACGTCGAAGCCTATTCCGGCCATCGTGCCAATGAACGGCCGCTTCGCTTCTGGGTGGACCCGATGATTGAAGAACACGGAGGTGTGAGCGGCGTCTTCGATAATGCTGAGGACCTTCCCTAGCACAACGGTACGGAGGTGTAACGTGACTGACCTGAAACGCGCAATGTTGTTTTTGGGAGTTGTGGCGGGTTTGAGTCAGCGTGCGATAGGCATAGATATCCGAGAACCAGGAGAGCTGATGATGATCTCAGAATATACAGAGATCGGAAATGCTGTACGGGATCTGAACCAGCTCTCGGAAGTACGCAAAATCATTTTTGTGGATGCTTTACGGGACATGCTTGCGGATAACCGTCAGCTTCGCTTGGAGGGCTATGTGTTTCGGGCCGGTGAACCCGATCTTCGGGTTGTCGCCGGCAGGGCCGAGTCGTTCATCGACCAAGTCTTGCTCTTGCCCAGGGGTAGCCGACAATTCAGTGCCCAAAATCAACGAGAGAATAGATATGTGGAAGGCCCGTACTTCGTCGGGCCGGACGTTGACGACAGAGCGGATTGGAAAGCTAAGAACAAAATACGCGGGGAAAATACGCACCGGTATCGTCCATGAAAAGGCCTTTGAGTCCATCCGAAACCTCGAGTGCACACAGCCCATTCTTTCGCCGGTACTTGGACCGACGTAGGCACCTAATTCGTTGCAGCGTAGAGCGCAGGAGTTTCAAGCGAGGTTTGTGGGGTTGTCTTCTGCGACGCCGTGCCGCATAAGGGCGATTCCGTTGTCGAGGAACGATTGTATGGCTTAGACTCGCCGCATGGGACTCTTGACCTTCAGCATCAACGTCACTCTGGACGGCTGCGTCGACCACCAGGAGGGAATCGCCGACGACGAGACACACGCCTTCTTCACCCGCCTCATGGACGAGGGCGGGGCGATGCTGTGGGGCCGCGTCACCTACGAGATGATGGAGAGCTACTGGCCGGCGGTC
>DASTBJ010000710.1:0-5838 GCA_035712125.1 Terriglobia bacterium | reverse complement strand
TTTGATGTCCGCCATGACGGCGTGCTGCGGCAGCGCATCATTAACAACCTGGATGAAGTCGCGGACCAGTACGGTCTCGACGCCATTGGCCGCAAGGGAGCTCGTGCATTAATCGACGTTGGTGGCGCCAAAGTCGTAAGCGACTTCACAAAACCTCTCGTCGAAGCCGGGGCTCACCCGCTTCAGGCCCTGATGTCATTGCATGTGATTTTCTCGCTCAGCCACAAGGCGAGAACGTCGGGCCAGCCTGCTGAGGTAAGGAAATAGCGAGGATTATGATTATAGATTGCCACGGGCACTACACAACCGCGCCCAAACAGCTGCAGGACTATCGCGATTCCCAGATAGCCGCGTTGAAGACCCCGTCATCGTCGAGAACAAAGGGAGTGCTCAACATCTCCGACGACGAGATCCGCCAGAGCCTGGAAGGAGCCCAGCTCAAATTCCAGAGGGAGCGCGGAACCGACGTGACCATCTTTTCGCCCCGCGCTTCGGCAATGGGGCATCACATCGGCGATGGGACGACAAGCCTGCACTGGACGCAGCATTGCAACGACCTGATTCATCGGGTGTGCACGCTTTACCCGAAAAACTTTGTGGGCGTCTGTCAGCTGCCGCAGACACAGGGTGTCAGCCCGACAAATTGTATTGAGGAGTTACAGCGCTGCGTCAAAGAATACGGGTTCATCGGGTGCAACCTCAATCCGGACCCGTCAGGCGGAAACTGGACCGCGCCACCTTTGACTGACAAGTACTGGTATCCGTTCTACGAGAAGATGGTCGAACTGGATGTTCCCGCCATGGTGCACGTCAGCGCCACCTGCAATCCCAACTTCCATACGACGGGCTCGCACTATCTCAACGCAGACACTACTGCGTTCATGCAGTTCATCCAGGCAGATCTGTTCAAGGATTTCCCGACCCTGAGATTCATCATTCCCCACGGTGGTGGGGCAATTCCCTACCATTGGGGACGTTATCGCGGCCTGGCGCAGGACGCAAAGCGCCCCCTTCTGGAGGACATGATGCGGAACAACGTGTTCTTCGATACATGCGTCTACCACCTGCCGGGGATTGAACTGCTGACTCGCGTAGTGCCCGTCGACAACATCCTGTTCGGTTCGGAAATGGTTGGTGCGGTGCGTGGTATCGATCCGCGAACCGGTCACTACTACGACGATACGAAGCGTTATCTGGATGCATTGCCGCTAAGTGCGGAAGACAAGAAGAAAATCTACGAGGGGAATACTCGCCGAGTCTACCCACGGATCAACAAACTTCTGTAAGGTCTGCCGCTCAGGAATGTCCATGCCACCTCGTATTGGATTCATTGGCTTCGGCGAAGCCGGCTTTCACATTGCATCCGGTTTGCAGACGGCCGGTGTCTCCGGGATCTCCGCTTTGGACATCCATGCATCGGATCCGACTCTTGGCCCGCTGATCCGGCAGCGGGCTGCAACCAGCCGGACACAGCTGTTGCCGTCCTCGGAGCAGCTCGCTGCATCGTGCGAGATTCTTTTTTCCGCGGTGACCGCCAGTTCCGCCCGCGATGCCGCCCGACAAACAACGAACTACCTGACATCGCGCCACACCTACGTCGATCTCAACTCCATCTCTCCAAACCTGAAGCGCGAAATCCAGGCATTGGTCGAACCCGCTGGAGCGCGGTTTGTCGAAGCAGCGGTCATGGCGCCCGTGCCTCCTTATGGCCATCGCGTTCCAATGCTTCTGGGAGGCTCGTCTGCACGCCAATTTTCTGATTCCCTGAGTCCTTACGGCATGCGGTTTGAAGTGGTTTCCGACACAATCGGAACGGCCGTGGCTGTAAAAATGTGTCGCAGCATTGTGGTGAAGGGCCTGGAAGCTCTGCTTTTTGAGTGTGTTATGGGGGCGAGCCGGTACGGCGCAGTGGACCGAGTCTTCGCATCGCGTCAGGAAAGTTTTCCTGGAATCGATTGGAAGAATCTCACCAACTACGTCGTTGGCCGTGTGGTCGTGCACGGGGAGCGTCGCGCACGGGAGATGGAAGAAGTAGCGGAAACCCTTCGCTCCAGCGGTGTGGACCCGATTATGTCGGAGGCGACGGCCCGTCTGCAGGACTGGAGTGCCCACATGGATCTGAAATCCCATTTCGGCCGGGAAGGCCCGTCCGGATACGCCGAAGTGCTTTACATCATTACGAACAAGACGAAACCCTGACATTCCGGTAACATATGGAGACGTGGCGCGTATCAGACTGTGTTAGGTCCAACTCTTCTTATGAAATTGATATCGCATTCTTCTTTCCGGCTGCTGCCTCTGGTTGCCGTACTCCTGGCGTTTCAGGCATGTAGTGGCGGCGGCAACTCGGGGCAACAGGGCAAAGCTGGAGACGGCCAGCGTGGACAACGGGGCGGCCGGGGCGGCGGCGAAGCTGTTCGGATTCGGAGCACAATGCCGCAGCGAATCGCAATTCAGCGTGTGGTGGATCTCTCGGGCAGCCTGGCTTCGCCGGATCAGGTTCGCGTCAGCAGCGAAGTCGACGGGATCGTCGCCAGTGTTGATGCCGAACTGGGCCAGGTAGTCCGCGAAGGCGACATTCTGATCCAACTCGACACGCGCGAGCTTCAACTTGCCGTTGAACGGGCCGAAAGCGCCCTCCGGCAGATCGAGGCTCAACTGGGCATCGACAGTTCGCGACCCGGAATTATCCCCCCGGATGAGCAGATTGCCTCTGTCAGAACCGCGGTCGCCAATCGCGAGGACGCACGCCTTGCGTTGTCGCGCACGCAGGAACTCGTTAACAAAGGGCTCGCGGCAAGGGCCGACCTGGATACGAACGACACGCGTCTCAAGGTCGCGGAAGCTGCAGTGCAGACGGCACTTGAAAACGTTCGTTCATTGAAAGCCAGTTTGCAGGATCGTCGTGCCAGCTACGAACTTTCCAGGAAAAAGGTGGCGGATGCCTCTATTCGCGCTCCTTCCAGCGGAACAATAGCCGAACGCCTGGTTCAGAAGGGCGAATTCATTCGTGCAAATACCCACGTCGCTACCATTGTTCAACTGAACCCGCTGCAGCTTCAGACCGCCGTACAGGAGAAATACGCGAACGTCATCCGACGGAATCTTGTGGTGCAATTTCGTGTCGAACCCTTTCCGGATGATGTCTTCGAAGGACGCGTTTCCAATATCAGCCCCGCGGTGAATCTGCAGAGTCGGACTTTTCCGGTTGAGATTCTGGTTTCCAATCCCACAGGTAAACTGAAGCCTGGCTTTTTCGCGAAGGGCACAATCCTGACTCAAAGAGATGAAAATGTTCTGGCTGTGCCCCAGGAAGCCGTTTCGACTCTCGCGGGCGTGTCTTCCGTATTCGTGATCGAAGACGGCGCGGTCCGACAACAAAACGTCACGCTTGGAGTTCAGGAAGGAAACTTCCTGGAGATTACCGAGGGCCTGACAGGAAATGAAACTCTGGCAGCCAGCAGCCTTAACGAAATCGCGACTGGCATGAAAGTTACCGTTGCCGACGCACCCGGCTCTGCGGCTCCGGAAAGAACGGATCAGGCGTCCGAAGGAGCACCACGGACCGAACAGACTCCTGACAGACAACAGCCCACTAACGGTGCGCGGCGCGGTTTCGGAGGAAACGATTGAAGTTAGCGGACGTCAGTATACGCCGGCCGGTTTTCGCTCTGATGATGTCGGTAGCGTTGGTTACTCTTGGCATCTTTTCCTACAGGAACCTCGGAGTGGACCTGATGCCACGCACCGAGCAGCCCAACGTCAACGTTCGCGTTGGACTGCCCGGAGCGAGCGCCGAGGAAGTGGAAACCACGCTCACGCTCCCGATCGAGACGGCCGTCAATTCAATTGAAGGCATCGACGAGCTCCGAGCAAACTCCAACCAGGGCAACACGAACGTCAACATCACGTTCTCGCTCGAAAAAGATATGGACGTCGCCGTTCAGGACGTCCGTGACAAGATCGGCCCGATCGCCAACCAATTTGGCCGCGACGCAACGGCGCCGGTCGTTCAGAAGTCGGACCCGGACTCGGGCGCCGTTCTGACGATTGCTATCTACGGCGATCGTGATCCGAAGGAACTCAGCGAAATCGTCGATGAGCAGATCAAGCAGGTGCTTGAGACGTCTGCCGGTGTGGCGGAAGTGCAGTTCTCAGGCGAGCGCCGGCGTCAAATCCAGATCCTGCTGAACGCAGATCGTCTCTACGCCTATGGCATTACTGTCGATCAGGTAAGGAATGCTATCCAGCGCCAGAACGTCGAGATTCCCGGCGGCACGTTTATTTCCGGTTCGTCGCAGATTGCACTGCGAACGCTGGGCCGATTGTCCAACGTTTCGGATTTCAACCGCATCGTGCTTTCGCAGAAGAGCGGGTCAGTCGTCACGCTCGGCGATGTGGCACGCGTCGTTGATACCGTGCAGGAACCCAATTCCATTGCACGCGTTGACGGACAAAATTCCGTGGCGCTCTCGATCCGCAAGCAGACCGGAACCAATACCGTTGCAGTCGTGCAGGCGGTTCTGGATCGTCTGGAAGTTATCAAACAAACACTGCCCGGCGATATCAACATCGCGATTCGGCAGAATCAGGCAACCTTCATCGAGCGTTCCATTGATGACATCCAGCACCATCTGATCTACGGAAGCCTCCTGGCCAGCCTGGTTGTGTTTTTCTTCCTCCGCAACGTCAGGAGCACGGTCATCTCCGCGCTGGCCATTCCGGTTTCGCTGATCGGCACGTTTATCGTCATGAATATGTTTGGGCAGACGCTCAACAACATGACCTTGCTGGCATTGTCGCTGGCGACGGGAATCGTTATCGACGATGCCATCGTCGTTCTCGAAAATATCTTCCGGTACATCGAAGAAAAGGGCGTCAGCCCCCGGCAGGCGGCATCAGAAGCCACAGCGGAGATCGGTCTTGCGGTTCTCGCCACGACACTGTCGCTCGTGGTCATTTTCCTCCCGGTAGTTTTCATCACGGGTCAGATCGGACAATATCTGCTGGCCTTTGGAATCGCTTCCGCGACCGCGATCCTGCTGTCGATGTTTGTTTCCTTTACCCTGACACCTGCGCTTTGCGCGCTCTGGTTAAGGCCTCAGGACGCCGGCGGCGACGGGCACAAATCGAAAAAGGCGGGATTGTACGCACGCATGGATGCGCTCTATGGCCACATGCTCGAATGGAGCCTTCGACACCGGTTCGCAATGCTCATTCTGGCCACTGCCGTCAGCGCTTCAGCAATCCTCCTGCTGCCGCGTATCGGAACCGAACTCGTTCCCGAGGATGATCAGGGCGAATTTAACGTCAGCGTAAACCTTCCTCGAGGCACGACCTTGGACCGAACGGAGGAGTACACCAGGGATATCGAGCCCCTGCTACTCGGGCTGGACAACGTGCAAACCGTTTTCACGAACATCCAACCCAATCAGGCTAACTATCTCGTGGGTCTCACGCCTCTCGAGGAACGCGAAGTCTCGCAGCAGGATATGATCCGCGAGGTCCGGTCGAGGCTCCAGAGGAAGTACCCCGGCACCCGGATCAACGTCTCTGGAGGCACGGCTCTCTCCGGAGCATCAACGGCCAGCGGCGGCAACAACTGGGGCGGAGGCGGCGGCAATAATGGAAACCGGCTCCAGATGCTTGTGCAGGGCCCTGACATCGATCAACTCCAGGAATACATGCAGGTCTTCATGGACAAGATCCGGACGATTCCGGGGGTCGTCGACGTGGGGACAAATTTCGAACTCTCTCAACCGGAACTGCGGGTCAGCGTGGATCGTGTCCGCGCCGCGGATTTCGGTGTGTCCATCGATTCGCTGGCTGCGAACCTGC
>DASTBJ010000709.1:0-3310 GCA_035712125.1 Terriglobia bacterium | reverse complement strand
TTTTCCTTCGCGACATAGTCTTCAGGAAAAATTGGATTGATCAGTAGATCAGCGACAAGCTCAAGGCCGAGATCCACATCCTGCTTCAGAACCGTGGCCGCAGCTACGACGCGCTCAAAGGAGGCGTCCGTTTCAAGATGGCCCCCCGTAGCTTCAATCGCCTCTGCAATCTGGAACGAGCTGCGAGTCTTTGTTCCTTCATCCAGAAGGTTACTCGCCATGATTGCCAGGCCCGCCTTCTCTTCAGGTTCATGACGGGCTCCTGTAAGAACCGTAGCATTGATGGCAATAGCAGGTATCGCCGGGTTTTCAACGAGCAAGACGCGTAGACCGTTCCCAAGCGTTTCACTGTGAACGTCAAAGGACCGCCAGACTTCGGTATCAGGCATCTTCATACTCGCCCTCGTCCACATCAACAACGGATCCATCGGGAATCAGATAGCCGACTGTGCGATTGGAGGGGTCTAGATACTTGGAACAGGCGACGGCGACATCCTCGGAAGAGACGGCGTTAATTCGATCGAGGTATGTTTCGATGTACGAAAGGCCTTGCAGGGTTTCGACCTGTCCCAGCAACATCGCCTGATCCACAGCTCGTTCCCTGGAAAGGATAAAGTGCGCATGGACGAGGTGTTTCGCCCGATCCAACTCCTGGGTTGTTGCGCCCTCGGAAATAATACGCTCCACTTCTTCGTAAATGCCCGCTTCGATCTCTTCCGCGGTATGACTCCCTCTTGCCTCGGCGCGAATGTGGAACAGTGTGGGATCCTTTGTTTCGGCGTACTCTGCGGACACAAACGTGACGCTCTCATCGCGTTCCACGAGACGTTGATACAGACGTGAGGTCTTCCCTTCCGTCAATAACAGGTTTAATACCTGAAGCGCATAGCTATCAGTCGAAGCAATTTCGGGAGTGTGGTAGGCCAGCGCTATTCGCGGAACCTTCGATCTCCACTGTACCTGCAGACGCTTCTCGCCCCGCTGAACCGGTTCCACTGTCGTAACCGGTGGTGCATCGGGACTTCGAGGAATCGAAGCGAATTTTTCGGACACTTTGTCCAGAACCCGATCGGACTCGAAATCACCGGTGAGAACCAGGGTTGCATTCCCCGGGTGGTAATACTTCCTGTAGTAGGCCTGCTGTTCCGAACTCGTCGCGCGCTCGACATCCTGAAGCCAGCCGATAACGGGATTCCTATAGGGGTGCACCTTGTAAGCTGCTGCATCCAATTCCTGAAGTAAGAGCCCCCAGGGCGAGTCGAGCCCCATCCGCAGCTCCTCGATCACAACTTTCTTTTCCGCTTCGAATTCTTCCGGGGCGAAGACACAGTTGACCATCCGGTCGGCCTCAATATCCAAAGCGATCTCCCAGCGGTCCGAAGCAAAGTTGAAGTAATACGCGGTGAAATCATGGGATGTGAATGCATTGTTGTTGCCGCCGTTTTTCAGGGTAAGGAGATCAATGGCACCCTTCTTGAAGCGATCCGTACCTTTGAACAGCATGTGCTCAAGAAAGTGGGATTTTCCCGTCTGACCCAGCTCCTCATTCCGCGAACCGACGCGATACCAAATCATCGCCGTCACGATAGGCGATGAGTGCAGTTCACGAGTCAGTACGGTGAGGCCGTTGTCCAGTACCGTTCTGCGGACAACGTCTCCAGAAAGTGCAGCAGATTCAATGCGTAATGACATGATTTAATATGTAATGCGGGGTCGAGAAACCAGTCTTCAAGGAAGCTAGCATACCGTTATAAGCGATGTCACTGACGATCTCTTTGACGCCGGATGAAGTAGAGCAATGCCTTGCGGCCCTGCATATCGAGTGTCGATTCACGGCGGCCGAACGGGTTGCCTATGCTACGACGCCCGTCGTGAAATTGCCGGAACGACTCTTTGCATACCCCGTCCCATCAGACAGTTCGTTGCTAACACTAAGTAATATAAAGGATCGCGTCGGAACCGATCCGAAGCGGCCGCCATCCTTTTTCGATAACCCGTGGTATCAAAGTGAGCAGTTCATGTCGACCAGGTGCACGCCCGGATGGCATATCTTATCCATGGAGCCGATTTCCGGATCCCTACAACAGCCAGTGGACTACCTGCGTAGTAATCCGGAACTCGAGTTGCCCCAGGCGGTGGAAGTCGTGTTAATGCTTTTCCTTCACTTCGTGCATAGGGGCGAGCAATTGCTGTTCAAGAAGCACTCCTGGTGCAGCGATATGGCGTCTCTCAACAGGCACGTGACAGTCGGCGCTTTTGGCAGGAACGGTGTGTTTCTGAGCGCCCATCCCTCGAACTTTTCAAGCCAGGGCCTGGGTGTTTGCGCAAAAATTCGGCTACCCGGGGATAACCGCTAGAGAGGCTCTAAGCGCTGACCCTTTTCTGCGCCACCTGGATCCGGATGAGGGCACGCTGGAGAGCGATCCGCGCCCGGTCATAGTCGACATCGTCGCCCCCCCTGGTCAGCCGTTGCTCTGCTCGTTCCTTGGCCTTGATCGCCCGCTCGAGGTCGATTTCTTGAGCACGCTCGGCAGTTTCGGCCAGTACACGAACCTGGTCCGGGAGGATTTCGGCGAAGCCCCAGGCGACAGCCAGGGATGTCCATGTATTCCCCTTGCGATAACTCAGTTCACCGACTTTTAACTCTGTGAACAAAGGCGCGTGACCCGGAAGTACGCCGAGGTATCCTTCGGCTCCTGGAATCTGTATCTCGTCGACCTGCTCGTTGACCAGCGACCGATCTGGGGTGACGATTGTTAGCTGGATCATGCCTTCATCTTCTGGGCTTGCTCGAGAACCTCATCGATTGTCCCAACCATGTAGAACGCCTGCTCCGGTACTTCGTCGTGTTTTCCTTCCACGATTTCCTTGAAGCCCTTGATCGTGTCCTGGACCTTAACGTAACGACCCTGTTTGCCCGTAAACTGTTCCGCAACGAAGAATGGCTGGGAGAGGAACTTCTGAATCTTCCGCGCTCGAGCCACAACCAATTTGTCGTCTTCCGACAGTTCGTCAATTCCAAGAATCGCGATGATGTCTTGAAGATCCTTGTACTTCTGGAGGACCAACTTCACCGAGCGCGCCACGTTATAGTGCTCGGCGCCAACAATGCGCGGGTCGAGGATGCGAGATGTCGAGGCCAGGGGATCCACAGCGGGATAGATACCCAGCTCGACGATCTGTCGCGACAGGTTGGTCGTTGCGTCGAGATGGGCGAAGGCAGTCGCCGGCGCGGGATCCGTATAGTCGTCGGCGGGCACGTAGATCGCCTGTACCGACGTAATCGAACCCCTGGTTGTTGAGGTAATCC
>DASTBJ010000708.1:0-3101 GCA_035712125.1 Terriglobia bacterium | reverse complement strand
CCTGACTGGGAAATCGTCCTGGTCGATCACTCTCTTGGCTTCTCGAGCGACACCGAGCTGCGAAATCCGCCGTCGCAGTTCGATCGCCGCCTGCTCAACAGGCTGCGGGCTTTTCGCGAAGACGAGCTGCAAATACGCTTGAACGGAATTCTAGGCAGGGAGGACATTAGAAACATGCTGAAACGCAGGGACGCCCTACTGGCCCATTTCGCAAAGCTGGTCGCCGAGAAGGGAGAAGCAGCGGTTCTGTTCTGACCTCGTTTATCCGAGCGCGAGTCGGCTGTCACTTGCGGTGTACTGCCAACCCGTCATCTGCAAGGCACGCAGCTTCGGAGATTCAGTGTCCGATTTGCCGACTATCCGGGATTTGGCGGATATCGTAAAGCATTCGGCGCGTTGGCCCAATTCGTTCCTGAAACACATGGAGTTGAAACGCATTCAAAATCTCCACGCGGTGCATCCATTTCCGTACCGTCGTCTTTCGACGGACCGTGCAGCGAAGGTGGAATCCGCGTATGCTGAGCGTTCATGGCCGTCCCAATTGGGACTCGGCTCGGTTCGCTCGAGATCACCGGACTGCTCGGGAAAGGCGGTATGGGGGAGGTCTATCGCGCTCGCGACACGAAGCTCAAGCGCGAAGTCGCGATCAAGATCCTTCCCGACGAGTTCGCCCTCGATTCCGACCGGGTGAGCCGTTTCCAGCGTGAGGCCGAGGTTCTCGCATCGCTTGACCATCCGAACATTGCAGGCATCCATAGCATCGAAGAGGCGAACGGTTTCCGCTTCCTCGTTCTCGAACTCGTCGAAGGAGAAACCCTCGACGAGCGAATCCAGCGCGGAGCTTTTCCTACTGATGAGATTCTTCACATTGGGAAAGGCATTTGCGAGGCGCTGGAAGCCGCGCATGAAAAGGGTGTCATCCATCGCGACCTGAAACCGGCGAACGTGAAGGTCACGCCGGAGGGCCAGGTGAAGGTGCTGGACTTCGGACTGGCGAAGGCGCTCGACGTGGACGGCGCCCTCGTTGGTCCGAACGCCAAAACGTTGATGATGACCGCGACGAGGCCGGGAATGATTTTGGGCACACCCGCGTACATGTCGCCGGAGCAGGCGAAGGGACAGGATGTGGACCACCGGACCGACATTTTCGCGTTCGGTTCCGTGCTGTACGAGATGCTGACGGGACGGAAGAGTTTTCCCGGCGAAGGAGTGTCGGATATTCTCGCGTCCGTTCTGAAATCGGAGCCGAATTGGGACCACCTTCCCAAAGACACGCCCGCCGCGATTCGTCGCGTGTTGCGGCGATGCCTGCGGAAGGATCGAAACCGCCGGTTGCAGACCGCCGGTGATGCCCGCATCGAAATCGAAGACGCGCTCTCCGGTGCCACCTCTGACGAATCAGCGCCGGTTGCCAGGCGTCAGGACTTCTCCGCCTGGATCGCGAGTGGTACGGCAGCAGTGCTCCTGCTAGTGCTGGGTGCCGTGTCCTTCGTCCATTTTCGGGAGACTCCGCCGGAGTCACCGCAGCCGATGCGCCTGAGTGCGGACATCGGTGTGGACGCAAGCCTGATCACCGCACTGGGGCCAGCCGCGATATTCTCACCGGATGGCACGCGACTGGCTTTTGTCGCCAGAAGTGCCGACCGGAGGCAACTTATCTACATCCGCTCGCTTGACAAATTGCAGGCCACCCCGCTTTCCGGCACGGAGAATGCCCGCGATCTCTTCTTTTCGCCGGATGGCCAGTGGATCGGCTTCTTTGCCGGCACCAAGGTCAAGAAGATCTCGATACAGGGCGGTGACGCAGAGACACTCTGCGACGTTGTCAGTAGCCGCGGCGGAAGCTGGGGCGACGACGGCACAATCGTATTCACACAGGATCGACTGGCGGCCTTATCCAAAGTCTCCTCGAGGGGAGGACTGCCCCAACCGCTGACCACGCTCGATGAGCAGGCCGGCGAAGTCACGCAGCGCTGGCCCCAGGTTCTCCCGGGAAGCAAGGCTGTCCTATTCACGTCCAGCACAACCGGGGAGATGGTGGACCCCGAGATCGTTGTGTATTCGATGGCCTCCGGAAAGCGGAAGACGGTGCAGCGCGGCTTCCATGCTCGCTATCTGCCCAGCGGGCATATCGTCTACATGCACGAAGGCACGCTGTTCGCCGTGCCGTTCGATCTACAACGACTGGAGGTGACCGGCCAGCCCACGCCGATACTCGAAGGTGTGGTCACCAATCCCGGCAGTGCTGGTGCGCAGTTCTCGTTTTCCGAAACTGGAAACCTTGTGTATGTCGCGGGTAGCAGCGAGGGTCCGAAAGTCTCCATCTACTGGATGGACCGCGAGGGCAAGTTCACTCCTTTGCGCGAGACTCCCGGCACCTATCGCAATCCCAAGTTCTCCCCAGACGGAAAACGATTAGCTTTGGACATCAATGATGGCAAGAGGAGGGACATCTGGGTGTACGAGTGGGAACGTGACGCGCTCACCAAACTGACTTTTGCCGGCGAGCAAAACACGTTCCCCCTCTGGACGCCCGATAGCCAGAGGATTGTCTATTCCTCCCAGGAACGAGGTGGTGTGTTTAACCTCTGGTGGATCCGCGCCGATGGTGGCGGGAATACCCAGCGCCTCACCGAAAGCAAGAGCACGGAATGGCCTCGCTCCTGGCGTCCTGATGGCAAGGTCCTGGCGTTTCGCCAATCTAACCCCACTACGAATATAGACATCCTGACTCTTCCCATTGAAGGCGACGAGAAGTCCGGCTGGAAGATCGGTGAACCAAAGCCCTTTGTGAACAGCGCTGCCCTCGAAGACGTGGCCGCCTTCTCGCCTGTTGATGGTCGCTGGCTCGCTTACATTTCCTATGAATCCGGAAGAGTCGAAGTGTACGTTCGGCCGTTCCCCGGCCCCGGGGGCAAGTGGAAGATTTCTGTGGGCGGCGGCGGTTCTCCCAAGTGGTCGCAGAACGGCAAAGAGCTTTTTTATCGTGCAGCGGAGGACGGCAAGATCATGGTAGTGACTTACACCGCTTCCGGAGATGCCTTCCGTGCAGACCCGCCTCAGCTCTGGTCGCCTGGCCAGTTCAGCAGCGACTTCGGAGG
>DASTBJ010000707.1:0-22794 GCA_035712125.1 Terriglobia bacterium | reverse complement strand
ATCAACGTGGAGTCCTCCCACTGTTATCCGTCCTTCGATAAATTCCTGGCGGAAGTGCACCGTGTACTGTGTCCGGGCGGGCATTTCCTGTATGCCGACTTTCGGGCTCAGGAGAGTGTCCCGGCATGGCGGAAAAGCCTGAACGATTCCGGTCTGATCCTGCTGCGAGAGGTCGACATTACGGCAAACGTCGTCACCGCCCTGGAGCGCGACAATGATCGCAAGCTCGCCCTGATCAACCGCCTTGTTCCTAAACCGCTTCGCGCGGCGTTTCTGGACTTTGCGGCCGTGAAAGGGTCCGCTTTGTTTGAAGGATTCCGGACAGGGAAAGTTTCGTATCGAAGTTTTGTTCTCTCAAAACACCTTCCGAAAGGTCAGGTTGATACGGCTCGCTCCGGTTAACGGATGCTCTCCCGCCGCCAGTGGCGCGACGCCGTGATAGGTAAACCGTGCGGGGCCGCCCCAAACCACGACGTCCCCGCTTTCCAGAAGCAGGCGACGCACGCGATCGGAGCGTCGCGCGCCTCCCCAGAGGAATGTGGCAGACAGGCCTAGCGATACGGAGACGATTGGAGCCCAGGCATCCTTCTCGTCTCGATCCTGATGCAGACTGAGTCTGGCTCCCGCCTTGTAATGATTAATCAGACAGGCGTCCGGATCATACGCCGCGAAACCTCCCTCGGCGGCTGCGGATGCCGCGAGGTCGAGGAAGGCATCCGGCATCGAAGGCCACGGCATGCCCGTGCAAGGATCGATGCGGTCGTAGCGATAGCCAGTCCGGTCCGATACCCAACCCACGCGCCCGCAGTTTGTCATCGCGACGGACATGGTGTACCCGCCCGGGGTCACCAGATGACGAAAGGCGGCCACACGCGAAACACGATCGACTTCTTCGAGCAGTCGCGACGCGTCAGCCAGGGCGAAGCTGCGCAGGATGACGGCGCCTTCTTCAAGCCGCTCGACTGTCCGCAACGGGTCGTTAGCGAAGAGAGAAGTCATTACAGCAATCTTAAGCTCGTGCGGGAAGCGCCTGCCAGAAATCTGAAACGAAGAACTTAGGGACATTGGTTAAGTCCAACAGTCATCGGACAACAGTCACCGGAGATTTGTTATTGAGGAACCGTGCTCCCCAAATATTCGGCTATCCGATGGACTTAACCAATGTCCTAAGTTCTCTATTTCACGTGAGCCATGTTGACCAACAAATGCGTCAACTAGCTGTGAACGCCGGGCGCCTCGTGCCCCGTACGAACGACGTATTCGGCATAGGAGCCAGGATAGACATGCGGCTGAGCATCCGTACCGCTTTCGCCGCCTAGTTCGAGAACACGATTGCTGAGGCCACGAAGGAATTCACGGTCGTGTGAAACGAAGAGCATGGTGCCTTCGAAATCCTTGAGCGCGTCGATCAGCATCTCTTTCGTCGCGAGGTCGAGGTGGTTTGTCGGCTCATCCAGGACCAGAAAGTTCGGAGGGTAGAGCAGCATCCGAGCCATGACGAGTCGCGTCTTCTCGCCCCCTGACAGCGCACGGATTTTCTTATCGACATCTTCACCTGAAAACTGAAATGCACCGGCAAGGCTTCGCAGAGCTCCAATGCTTTCATCGGGAAAGTCCTGCCGGAGCTGCTCATCGATGGTGAGATCCGGGTCGAGCAGGTCGAGCGCCTGCTGCGCGAAGTAGCCCATCTTCAGGCTCGCTCCGAGACGAATCTCTCCGGAATCCGGAATCACTGCGCCTGCCACCAGCTTCAGCAACGTCGACTTGCCTGCCCCGTTCTTTCCCATCACGCACCAGCGTTCACCGCGCCGCACGTTGAGGCTGAACCCGTCGTAGATGACGCGCTTCCCATAGACCTTACGCACGTTCTCTATCAGAGCAACCTGGTCGCCGGACCGTGGGGGCTGCCGGAAGTCGAATCTCACAACGGTTCGTTTTCGCGGCAGTTCAATCTTATCGATCTTGTCCAACGCCTTAATTCGACTCTGCACCTGTGCTGCTTTCGCTGCGTGCGTCGAGAATCGATCGATGAACCGCTGCTCCTTCGCGAGCATCGCCTGCTGGCGAGCGTATGCGGCTTCCCGGTTCGTTTCCCGGATACTTCGCTCTCGCTCGTAGAAGTCATAGTTGCCCGAATAAGACGTGATCTCGCCGTCATCGATCTCGGCGATTCTCGTGACGATCCGATTGAGGAACTCGCGATCGTGGGAGGTCATCAATAGCGTGCCGGGCAGTGCCTTGAGAAAATTTTCGAGCCAGACAATGGATTCGATATCCAGATGGTTGGTCGGCTCGTCCATCAGGAGGATATCCGGCTTACCGAGCAACACCCGAGCCATTGCCACACGCATTTTCCAGCCGCCGGAGAGCGAACCGACGTCGCCGTCGATTCTCTCGTCGTCGAAACCGAGGCCGGCGAGCACCTCTCGTGCCTGGCTTTCCAGTGCATACCCGCCGAGGTGATCGTACTCCTCCTGGACTTCCCCAAAGCGCTCGAGGATCCGGCTCATGTCGTTCGCGCAGGATGGGTCGGCCATCGCCTGTTGAAGCGACTCCAGTTCATGATGCAATTCTCCAACGCGTCCGCTACCGGCGATGGCTTCATCGAGCACGGAACGTCCCGACATTTCCTCGACGTCCTGCCGGAAATAGCCGACCGTTGATCTCCTGGGCACAGAGACATCGCCGTCGTCCGGTTGTTCTTCACCGACGATCATCCGAAAGAGGGTCGTCTTGCCGGAACCATTCGGCCCCACGAGGCCAACTTTCTCACCGGGATTGAGCTGGAGAGTAGCATCCACGAACAGGACTTGCTTGCCGTACTGCTTGGAGACCCGGGAAAAGGAAATCATGCAAGCGGCGGGCAGGACTCAATAAGCTTCAATACGAAATACACGGCTCCATCTTACCGCGTTTCATCGGGGACCGCGCAGCGGGATGAAATCGGGGTCGGGCCATGAGATTGGGGACAGAGAGCAATTTGAATGGACTTTGGATAAGTACAACAGTCAACGGACAACAGTCATCGGATAGCCGAACATTGGGGGGAACACGGTGGGGTGAACCCCTCCAGTGAGACAGTTTCGATGACTGTTGTACTTAGCCAATGGCGAATAATGACAACAACGGGCATGGCCCCGATTTCATGCAATCACCCGAGGGGCAACCGGAGCTGGGCAATGCAGCCGCGGCCGGAGGGGCGATTCTCCAAACGTAGCGACCCGCCGTGGGCTTCGGCAATCTGCCGGCTCAGGACAAGTCCGATACCCGACCCGCCCGGCTTCGTGGTGAAAAACGGAACGAAGAGGTTTGATGTATTCGACAGCCCGGGGCCTTCGTCTTCAATCCGCAAGTCGGCGTGAGTCGAACAGGAATCCCAGCTCACGGCCACCGCGCCACCGGTTTCGATCGAAGCATCGACGGCGTTCCGGACGAGATTAATAACCACCTGTTCCAGCTGGTCCGCATCACCGGAAACCGTGAGAGGTTGCGTGGAGTTCAAGTGCACGGTCATTCGTGTCTCGAGGCCAGCCACACGTCCGACCAGAGCTCCGATATCGACAGGCTGCAGTCTGGGTTTTGGAAGCCTCGCGAGGCGTGTGTACGCATTCATGAAGCGACCCAGCGCTTCGGCTCTCGATCCGATGATCTCGAGTCCCCGTTCGAGATCCTGCTCCCAGTCTACTGCACGATTCTGCCTGGCCATCTGACTCTGCAGGCTGCCGGAGATTGATTTTATCGGCGTCAGCGAATTGTTGATTTCGTGTCCGATAACTCGCACGATCCGCTGCCAGGCCTGAAGCTCTTCCTCGCGCAAGGTTCGAGTGAGATCCGAAAACACGAGCAATCGGTGAGGACGGCCCTCCTCACGGAAAGCGGAACGTCGAATCTCCCAACGACCGGTACGACCTGCAAACGACGCGTCCCGCACTCGCGGGCCGGTGTCATCCAGATACTCCAGGAGCTCGAGTTCGCTTGCCGTTTTCCCGATGGCGCGCTCCGGCGGCAGGTTCAGGAGCTGCGCGGCGCTGCGATTGAGAAGCTTGAGCCGGTTTTCCGCATCGAAGGCGTAGACCGCGACATCAATCTCTTCCATGACTTTACCCAGCAGCGCGGCTGCTTCAACGGCCCCAAGGCGCTGTGCGTGCAACATGCTACCGAGTTCATTCACTTCACGGATGAGCTCTTCCAGGGTGTCGTGTGGGTCCAGCGAACGACTCTGGCGGCCTCTGACCGAAAAGTCGCCTTCGCGAAGAGCAGCAACCACGTTGGACACCGTCTGGAGCGGCGAGACGATATGGCGTCGAAGCGCGAACGCAAGCATGAGCCAGACGATCGCGATTCCGACCGTGAATCCCCAGGGACGTTGAACGATCCAACTCGGGGGCCCCCATAGCAGAAGCAGCGCAACCGCCACGCCGGGAAAGCCCACGGCCAACGCCATGAGAAAGACGCGGCGCTCGTAACGCAGTTTCATTCAGATTCCGTAGCGTTGCATTCGCCGGTAAAGCGCGCTCCGGCTCAGGCCGAGCGCTTCCGCGGCACGACTGACGTTGTTGTCGTGGCGGGCAAGAGCCTTTCGGATCAGCAACGTTTCCACGTCTTCGAGACTCATCTCTTCCAGACGTCCACCTGGACTTCGCGCGGCGCGAAGCCCACGGTCTGCGGCCGTAAGCTGCTCACCCTGAGCCCGAAGGACAGCGCGCTCGACAGCATGATCGAGTTCACGGATATTTCCCGGCCACGAGTGTTCGAGAAGCAATTGTCTGCCGCCGGAATCAAACCCCGGGAGGGTCTTGCGGTATCGCTTCGCGTATCTGTCGAGGAAGTATTTTGCCAGCAGAGGAATGTCCTCACGCCTTTCGCGGAGGGGCGGCAAGTGGATCTCGACGGTATTCAGACGGAAGAGAAGGTCCTCGCGAAAACGCCCGCCTTCCACTTCTTTTTTGAGATCGGCATTCGTTGCAGACAGAACGCGCACATCTACCTGGCGTGCCCGGGAAGACCCCAGGCGCTCCAACTCACCCGTCTGTAGGATGCGCAATAACTTGGCCTGCTGATTCGGAGGAATATTGGCGATCTCGTCGAGGAAGAGCGTTCCCCCGTCGGCCAATTCAAATCGGCCCGTTCGGTCGATTTTCGCGTCAGTGAACGCGCCGCGAACGTGCCCGAACATTTCGCTCTCGAACACACCTTCGGCGAGACCTCCAACGTTGACCGCGATCATCGGCTTGAGGGCACGCCCGGAGACAGCATGGATGGTCTGGGCGACGACCTCTTTGCCGGTACCGTGTTCGCCCGTAATCAGGACGTTCGCGTCCGACGGACCGATCCTTGCGATCAACTGCAGAACCGGACGCATCGCTTCGGATTCCGCAATCATCGGAGGACGTCCGTCGGCGCGAAGCAGCTGATTCTCAGCTTCCAGCCGTTGTTCGTGGCGGCGGTGCTGGCAGAGTTCCGCCTGCGTTCGAATAATCGTGAGCAGCCGCGCGTTCTCCCATGGTTTTTGAACGAAATCGCGGGCCCCGCGCTGCATCGCCTCGACGGCAAGATCGATGCTGCCCCACGCGGTCATGACGATGACCGGCAGGGACTCATCGATGCCCTTGATCTGGTTCAGGAGATCCAGACCTTCACGTCCGGACGTCGTATCGCGGGAGTAATTCAGATCAATCAGCACGACATCGAAGTCATGTGCTTCGAGCGCTTTGATCACGCCGGCCGGCGAAGGCGCCGACTGGACGTCATAGCCCTCGCCTTTGAGCAACAGGCGCAGGGCTTCCAGGACATCCTTCTGGTCATCGGCGATGAGGATTCGCGTCTTTTGTATGGCCATCGTCAGAGCAGCGAAAGAACCATCAGCGCCGCGTCGTCCTGCAGGCTTCCCCGGCAAAAGGACGCTACGGCATCGAGCAGAGTGTCCTTAAGCTGTTGCGATGTCAACCGACGATTGCGCATAAGCAATTCAGCGATCCGGCCTTCGTCGCCGAATTGTTCGCCATCGGCATTCGACGCTTCTGTGATCCCGTCGGTCATCAGCACAAGATGATCTCGGACGCTGAGAGAAGTAACGGCCTGCTCAAATGCAGAGTCCGGAAACAAACCCAGTACGGTTCCTCCCTCGCTTAACTTCTGCAGGCAGCCGTCCTCGCGAATAAGGACTGGGGGAACGTGACCGGCATTCGTGAAGGTCAAGGTGCGGCGTCTCACATCGAGTACAGCGTAGAAGAGGGTAACGAAGCTTTGGCCCGCTGTGTTCTCGCAGACAACACGATTGAGTTGTGCACACACATCCGACGGTGTCCGGTCCACGCGCGAAAACGCCCGGACATTGGCCTGGATGTTGGACATGAGGAGCGCGGCGGCAACGCCCTTACCGGAAACATCTGCGATGCAGAGCGCGAGAGACGTCTCGCTCAAGGGAATAGCATCGAAATAGTCCCCTCCGACCTCACTTGCCGGCAGCCACGCGGTGTGAATATCCATTCCCGCCAGCCTCGGCATCAGGTCCGGCAGCAGCCGTTGCTGAGTCTCCCGGGCTTCGCCAAGCTCGCGCATAACCGCAGCTGCGGCTCTCTGCTGCTCGTGCTTTGCCTTCCCGCGCTCGACGTTGCGCCGAAGCGTCGCTATCAGGTTCCGGTTATTCCAGGGTTTCTGAACGAAGTCGCACCCGCCATTTCGCATCGCTTCGACCGCAAGTTCGACGCTGCCCCAGGCGGTCATCAAGACAACCGGTGGCGGCTGGTCCAGTTCAGAAATTCGAGACAATAACTCCAGACCCTCACCGCCGGACGTAGTGTCGCGAGCATAGTTCATATCCAGCAGCAGAACGTCATAGTGGCGTGATTGGACCGCTTCCACGACAGCCCGCGGGGAACTGGCAACGTCGATGGCGAAGCCTTCGTTCTTCAACAGCAGTTGCAGAGATTCCAGAACGTCGTGCTGATCGTCGGCTACAAGAACCCGTTCCATACGCGTAGCTCCAGCGCGTGGAGTTCCAAACAAAGGATCCCTTCCGATTGCCTGCAGTCTATTGGTTGCAAGCCCACCGGCCGAGAAACCTGCAGGGTGTTGTGCGAATTCGGGACGCATACTTCCAATACCGCGCACTCAAAGCCATGCGAGGCAATCACTCGTAACGGAGCGCACGCATGGGATCGAGCTTCGATGCGCGACGTGCGGGCACGAATCCCGCGGCAAGGGCGACCGACACCAGGACAACCGCCGAGCCGGCAAGCACTATGGGATCGTAGCCCTTGATCTCGAACAACAACGATTGCGCAAGGCTTCCGAAGCCGACGGCGGCCGCGAGACCGCCAATGCATCCAACGATCGTCATCAGTCCGACTTGACGCAATACCATTCCACGGACGTCTCCCGGTGCGGCGCCGAGAGCCATGCGAACGCCGAGTTCCCGCGTGCGCTGGACCACGGTGTACGCGAGTACCCCGTAAAGGCCCACAGAGGCCAGCAGGGTCGCAACAAAAGCGAAGGCCGCCGACAGGATCGTCAAGATGCGGTCCGGAGCGATGCTGTTGCGGACCGCCTGATCCATCGTCCACAGGTTCTCGACGGGAAGGTTCGGGTCGATCTCAGCGACGACGGGCCGGACAATCGACAAGAGCTTTTCGGGTTCCATCGCACCCCGAACATAAAAAGTGCTGAGGCCGGGACCTTCCTGCCTGTATGGCATAAAGAACAGCGGCGGAATCTCCTGCTTGACGTCTGCATATTTCGCGTTCTGGACAAGACCTACGATTTCGATGTCCAGTTGTGCCTGATTACCCCTGTTCTGACTCATACGCTTGCCCACGGCATCGCGACCGAGATTGAATTTTTCTGCAAACTGCTCGTTGACGATGGCCACTTTTGGCGCGCCGTCGGCATCGGACTCGGTGAATTCGCGGCCTGCGATCAATGGGATTCCCATCGCCTTGAAATATCCGGCGCCGACGGCGTTGTAGCTGGCGTTGGTGTCCACATCCGGCCCGCTGGCGAAGCCCTGAACGGTCACGTCATTGCCCCAGTTGTTCCCACCAAGAACCGGGATCAGTGACGCCGTCGCAACTGTGACGCCGGGCTGAGCTGCGAGTTCTTTTTCAATGCGCGCGAAGAGGGTGCGTGCCTGCGGCAGCTGGTAGCCGCTCCGACTCGGCGACAAACTGAAGGTGATCATGTTGTCGATGCGCAGTCCGAGATCCACCTGACTGACGTTGTAGAGACTCTTCGTGAACAATCCCGCAGACGCCAGCAGCATCATCGACATTCCGATCTGAAGTGTGGCGAGCGCCCATCGAAACCTCGTGGCAGTACGCGACCCCGAAGATTGCCCGGACTGCCCCTTTAATGCAGAAACCATGTCGGGCCGGGTACTGTACACCGCCGGGAAGAGCCCGAATACCATTGCCGTTCCGAAAGTCACAGCAGCTGCGAACAGCAATACAGGAAATTCAAGTTCAAACCTCAGTGGAAGAACATTGTCGGTGGGCAAAAGCGACGCGATCAGATCGACCGTCCACCGTGCGACGAATAAACCGGCGACTCCGCCCGCAGCAGCAAGCACACAGCATTCGGTGAGCAACTGCACAACCAGGGCTCTTCGACTGGCACCGACCGACACCCGCACCGCCATTTCACCGGTTCTGGCAGCGGCGCGCGCGATAAGCAGATTGGCGACGTTGGCACAAGCTATCAGCAAAACGAACGTCGTGACCGCAAGCAGCACGGTCAGAATGGGTTTTGCGTGGACGCGAACTTCGCTCTGCCCGCTATAGCCCTCTTCAATGACCACCTGCTTCTCCTTGAAGCGGCCGAGCGTCTGTTCGCTCATACCTTGCTGGAGAGGGACCTCGACGTCATTGATGACGCCGCGATAAGGAACGTTGATCGCAGTCGTTGCCTGTTCGATCGAAACGCCCGGCTTCAGGCGCGCGAACAAATAAGCCCAATAATCCCGTCTCCGGTCCAGCGGATTTGTGCCGGGCTGCATCGAATTGCGCAGGGTAATGGGGACATAGACGCTGGGCATGATTGCCAGCGTCGTGCCGTGAAAGCCCACCGGCGCGACTCCGACGATGGTCAACGGCGTTCCGTTCACTATCAATGGCTCATTGAGAACAGCCGGGCTGCTTTCAAAATGTGATTGCCAATACGCGTGACTCAACACGACGACCGGAGCCCCATCCATCGCATCGTCGTCGGGATTCAACAGCCTTCCGAGTGCGGGCCGAAGACCCAGGACGGGGAAGTAGCTTCCCGACACGAGCATTCCTTCGCCGCTCATTGCCTGGCCACGCCACAGGAGATTCGCTCCAAACGAGCGATGGGCCGCAATGCCGGTAAAGACGGTCTGCGCTCTTTCGAGGTCCCGAAACATCGGATAGCTGAAAACATCCTGGCAGCTGCCTGCGTCATTACAGGATGTCGAGCCCGGCTTTGGTCCGGGTGCCGACAGATTCACCAGCCTTTCAGGTTCCTCGACCGACAACGGTTTCAGGAGTATGTAGTTAAACAGGGAAAAGATCGATGTCGTTGCTCCGATACCCAGCGCGAGAGAAATGACGGCGACAGCTGTTACCGAAGGAGTCCTCAAAAGCGTTCGCACAGCGAAGCGTAGTCTCTTCATATCCAGGGCCTCGGAAAACGAACCTTTCTGTTATGCGTTTGCTCCCGTTGATTTCTCTTCAACGATGCGCCCATCGAACAGGTGGATCGTGCGATCCGCATAACTGGCGTAACGCGGGTCATGAGTCACCATGCAAATCGTCGCGCCTTCCTGGTGCAATTCCTTAAGGAGGTCCATCACGGCCCCACCATTGCGGGAATCCAGGTTCCCTGTTGGTTCGTCGGCAAGCAGGATCGAGGGCTGGCCGCCCAGAGCCCGAGCCACGGCAACGCGTTGCTGCTGGCCGCCGGAAAGCTGCGAAGGGTAGTGCTTCATGCGGTGGGCCATCTCCACTTTTTCCAGCGCTTCATGGACGCGCGACTTGCGCTCCGAGGAGGGCATGCCGCGATAGGTCAGAGGCAGTTCGACGTTTTCGTACACCGTCAGGTCGCCAATCAGATTGAACGCCTGAAAAATAAATCCGATCTCACGATTGCGCACGCGCGCCCTTTCGCTGTGCGTGAGTTCCTGCACGGGCCTGCCGTTGAGCAGGTAGCCACCGTCACTCGGAGAATCGAGGAGGCCGAGGATCGACAGCAGGGTCGATTTTCCACAGCCGGAGGGGCCCGCTATCGAGATGTAATCTCCGCGCCCGATTTCGAGGTGGATTCCAGACAAGGCGTGCGTCTCCACTTCATCGGTAAGAAAAACTTTGGTCAGGCCATCGAGTTTGATTACCGCATCGGTCATTTGTCTTCTCCTGTCTAGTTCAAGCGCACCCGGTCGTAGCCGTCCCACATCGACATGTCCGAAAGGATCACTTCGTCACCTTCCTGTAGGCCTTCCAGGACTTCAATCAGGTTTACAGAGACACGGCCGACACGGACCTTCGTGCGAACAGCTTCCGCGCCCGGCATTACCTTAAAGAGAGAGAGCGTCGCGTCAGCCCGACCGTTGGCCGGCCGCCCTACATAAAGCACGTTGCTCAGGCGTTCGATTTCTATTGTTCCATCGACGCTCAGCTCAGGCCGGGCGCCGCGCGGAAGCGCTCCTTCCAGCTGAACGTCGACGCTTACGGTTCCCTGAATCGCTGCCGGATCGATGTGGACAACTCTTCCCGGCACGATGCCGGTCCTCGTATCGATGGACGCAACCTGCCCGATGACGACGTCCTTGATCTGGGTTTCCGGAATGCGAATTTGTGCTTTCAGACGGCCGGGCTCCGCCAGCTTGGCGATGGTCGCCCCTGCCTGGACGCGCTGGCCGACCTCAATCGATATCTGCTGCAACACGCCTGTAACGCCCGAACGGATTCTCAGCTCGTTCACCTGGCGTTTCTTGATCTCGAGGTTGGCGCGAAGCTGATCCAGGCGTGCTTCCTGCGATGCAAGCTGCGCCTCGGCGGCATTCGCCTTTACCGAGACGCGACTCTTCTCTCGTTCAACCTGCGACGCGGCGTTGTCGGCTTCCAGGTTCGCCAGCCGGACAGTGAGCTGGCTTGTCAGCCCTCGCTTCGCGAGTTCATCTTCGGTGTCGGCTTGCAGACGGGCACGTTTCGCCGTGGCTTCGAGATTCGCAATGAGAATTTGCTGGTCGATCGCGCTGTTCTCCTGCGCTGCTCGCGTGTTCGCCAGGTCCGCTTCCGCGGCTTTGATCTGGAGCTTCGTATCCTCGAGACTCTCGAGCAGGTCTGGATTGGCGAGTTCTGCCAGGATGGTGTTGGGGGAAACCGTATCGCCGATCCTGACGTTAATCCTTTCGACCAGGCCGTCCCGACCGGCAGGAATCCAACGAAAGTCTTCCGGAACAAGAATGCCCGTGCCATGGACGTCACGCAGCATCTCACCCCTCTTGACCTTGTCCGGCCACAGCGTGGCTCGTTCAACCGATGGTGCTGCCGGCTTGAGCCGCGACAGCCCGTAGGTGCCCGCGGTTCCGAGGAGTACAATCCCGATGGTGATAATGATCCTCCGGATCCTCTTACTCCGAGCGACACCAGGCCTGGGTTTGTCCATCAATCCTCCGCGCTACTATAGCGAGCGGAATGCCAGACTTTCTATGAAAGGTACACCTTATGGTTCATGGATTTAACCGCGGGATGGCGGATCGGGTCGCGTGCGGGTGTTCGCTTCTGGGATTCTCGATCCCGGTATCGCCCATTGCGAAAGATCAAATGCCAGGTGATGAGGCACGTTTTCATCAAGTTAACCGCCGGACTGCTTGGCACAAATTGTGCTCCTGAGAGGGTCCAAAACATCATGATCCAACTCGTCAACATCGAGAAGTGTTACGAAGCGCGCGCCGTAAAGACCTTTGTCCTTCGTCGCATCACGCTGACCATCAAGGAGGGTGAGTTCGTCACCATCATGGGCCCGTCAGGTGCGGGCAAGTCCACCCTGCTCAGCATTCTTGGGATGCTCGATGCCGCCTGGACGGGGGAGTACCACTTCCTCAGCGAAGCGATCCACAAGCTCAAGCCGCGAGACCGGATGGAGATCAACAAGCGGTACATCGGCTTTGTGTTCCAGCAGTATCACCTTCTCGACGAGTTGACGGTGTCGGAAAACCTGGATGTCCCACTGTCGTATCGCAACATTCGGAGAAGTGAGCGAGAAGCCATGGTGGCTGATCTGCTCGACCGCTTTCAGATCGTGGGAAAGAAGGATCTGTACCCGAGCCAGCTCTCGGGTGGCCAGCAACAACTCGTCGCCGTTGCGCGCGCCGTGATCGCAAAGCCGCGGCTCCTTCTCGCCGACGAGCCGACCGGGAATCTGCACTCCGGCCAGGGCAAGGAGATCATGGAACTGTTCAAGCGCCTGAATTCCGAGGGAACGACGATTGTGCAAGTGACCCACTCTGAAGCCAATGCGGCCTACGGTGACCGGGTGATTAACCTTTTCGACGGCTGGTTGAAGTAGTCTTTCACGCCGAAATGTCAACTGGTTATGTACAGATTTGTTAATGGGTAATGGTTAATTGTTAGTTGTTATCGGCGGTGCAGATAACAACTAACAATTAACCATTACCCATTAACAAATCTGTATAACTACCCAACCCGGTACTTCAAAAAAATCAAATCCCGCTGATCTTGCGCAACCGGCCAATCCCCGCAGCCCGTTGTCATACGGACCTTTGCCAACGTCAAAACCTCCCGCCTCCAAAAACGGCGGAGTTCGTCAAGACACTCCTGGACGTTCTTCGATCTGCTCCGGGCGCCGGCATTCTCAACGAGCTTGAGGACCAGCTCTTCCAGGGCGAGCGGCGATTCTCCTTTATAGAAGGACGCCCAGGCAGCCGCCCAGTTCGACGGCAGCCTTCTGAAACTGAAGACGTAGCTGTATCGAGGGCTCCGGCTGCGCGAAGTGGGACGATTGACGTGACCGACGAACCGCAACAGACGCATCAACCCGAAAAATGCGTCGCCGGTGATCCGTCTCGAGCGAAATGCGCCGTGAAACTCGAAACCAGGATACTGCTTCTGAACAGCCTCGGGAGTTGTCGTCATGCAGAACTCAATGTTGCCGTCCACGGCGCGAATCCCGATCAGCGGATAGAGAAAGGAGTACGCTCCGACGATATTCCAGCGGGGCCGATGCGCCTGAATCAGGCGGGTCTCTGTAAGGCACGCTTCAAGATGCGTCTCGACTCGCAGGGTCTCGATGCGGTTAGCGTCCTTGACGATGCCGCTCATGCGCCGATGCTTTCTTCCTCGAAGGATATTCCGGTACTGCGACAGGCGACGTCTGAGGTTTATGGCTTTTCCGACATAGATCAGTTCGCCTTTCTGGTCGTACACAAGGTACACGCCGGGAGAATCGGGCAATGACTCCAGAAATTGTGGGCCGAATTTCTTGTCGAAATGCCGGACGGCCATTGGCACATGGTAATCGTTGGCGCCTGCCGAACAGAAAGCTTTTCCCACCGTCTCGTCAGGCGAGTGTGATATCCAACAACGGACGATGAAGGTTACCTACGACATGATCCATCGCGTGGTGAGTCGAATTCCCCGAGGCCGTGTCGCAACGTACGGGCAGATCGCCGATCTTGCCGGTATTCCCGGTCAGGCACGCCGCGTCGGCTACGCGCTCAGCGCGTTGCCAGACGACACGGCTGTCCCGTGGCAGCGCGTTGTGAATGCCAAAGGCGAGATCAGCCTTCGTTCCCAGTCCGGGTCTGAAAGCGCCCAGCAGAAGCTGCTCCGGTCTGAAGGCGTACTCTTTTCACGCGATGGAAGGATTCTGATGGATCGTTTTCAATGGCGCCCCAGGGCTTAATGGTGAACCGGATCATCTCCGGTGGACAAACAGGTGCAGACCAGGGCGGGCTGCTCGCTGCTCGCGACCTGGGAATTTCGACGGGAGGTACCGCTCCGCAGCATTGGCTGACCGAGACCGGGTCGGCTGAACAACTCCTGCGCAGCTTTGGTCTGATTGAATGCGCGGAGCCCGGCTATGACGCACGTACGAGAAAGAACGTTCTGGACGCAGATGGAACGGTCCTTTTCGGATCGTACACCACTGGAGGAAGCGCGGTGACCGCTGAAGTTGCAGAACAATCGGACAAGCCCTTCTTCAATGTTCCATTCCCGATAGCGAAAAACGAAACTGCCCTGGAAAAACTCCCGGCGGAGTTTCGAGAGTGGCTGCGCCACTTTCACATTCGTGTCTTGAATGTTGCCGGTAACCGAGAGTCTCAGAATCCAGGTGTGCAGGAATTCACTCGAAGGTTCCTGACTTCGAGTCTGCAACTCGACGTGCCATGAACCCAACACGCTACCGAGAAGCTACGGTCGACGACGTTCAAGCCATTGTGGACTTCCAGGTCGCGATGGCGGAGGAGACGGAGAAAGTCCGGCTCGATAAACAGGTCTGTACGAACGGCGTACTCGCTGTCTTCAACAACGCGACGCTCGGGCGTTATTACGTAGCGGAAATAGACGGCAAGGTCGTCGCCTCGACTTTGATCACCTACGAATGGAGCGACTGGCGTAATGGCGTCGTCTGGTGGATTCAGAGTGTGTATGTGTTGCCTGGCGCGCGCCGGAAAGGTGTCTATGCCGGCTTATACCGGTTCGTGCAGGATCTTGCTCGAGCCGACGACAACGTGCGCGGGATTCGCCTCTATGTCGATCGACGGAATCTTCCGGCACAGGAGGTGTATACGCGCCTCGGCATGAACGGAGAGCACTATCAGGTGTTTGAGTGGATGAAGAGTCTGCGGACCGGCTAGATCTCAACAAACCAATCTATTGGGGTAATACGCTGCTCGTCTTCACTCGCGAACAGACGCTTCTTCGTTGGTGCTAACGCCCGATTCAGGCTTCTGCTCATTTCACCACCAACTACCAGAAACTCGGGGAACGCGGCAGCTTTCTGGCCGGCATTCAAAGCTGACCCGGGGAACGAACCAGACCAATCAATCCTTGGAACGGTCACTGAAGAATCTGCCGGAACGTCTGGAGCTGTGAGGGGTAACTTCCTCTGACCCGTTGCGAGAGTGGGGGTCATCAACCCATCCGTTTCGTGATCCTGGCCCAGGAGGTGTCCGAGTTCATGCAGGATAGCCGTTAACAAGTCCATCCGGCCGTAGGCGGGACTCGTGGACGACGCCAGGAGTTCCCCATTCACATTCTGGAATTCGCTGTTGTCTGCGGGTGTGTCGTCAATGAACCAGCCATAGCCCGCAGCGGTCTCGTCGATCAGGATAGAGCCATCGCCGACACTCCAGGCAATCATATCGCCGGGAAGGTCATTGAGCAGCACGAAGCGGATTTCGCTGAGCAGATCTGTCGATCCCTCGCCAGCGACAGCGATCCACTGCCGGACAGCTTCGTTTCCAACGACGGCGATCTGCGACTCTGACAGCGTCGCGGCGTCGGTGTTCGACGTTTCCGAAGCCGTGAGCGCGAAAGTTTGACCTGCCAGTTTGGGGTCATCGCTCTTGACGGTCACAGCGTCGAACGATGTTGTCCCGGTCCTGCTATACAAGCCAAAGGCTCCATCGGTCACCAGCGCATAGTAGGATCTGCCCGCCACAGTCTGGCCGTTCAGCGTCACGCTGACGGTTGTCCCCTTCAGCGTGAGTCCCAGCGTGTAGTCGGTACCGGCCACAATGCTGGCATTGTTCACTACCAGATCCGTAAAGAAGCCCTTGGCCGTCCTGTGCCCAAGGGTGATCTTCCCGGCCGATATCGTCACGAACTTATAGCGATCCGGAGCGTACTGATCGTAAATGAATCCACCTTCGCCACCTGCCGAGAATTTGAGTTTTGCAGAAATATCGAGCAGCGCGTAGGACAATACCCTTACCGCAGTGAGATCAATGGCTGGAGCTGTAGCGCCCGCGGTGCCTTCATAGCGGCCACTCACGAGATTCCATGTTCCGCTGAGCGGCGCCTGGAACAGGCTCGTGGTACCGGCGCTGAAGTCCACTGTCTTGTTCAGGAACGTGACGGGTGGAACGATCTGCACAGCGACGTTGTCGATTTGAGCTTCGGCGTTCCTTGCGCCCAATCCGACCATCCCGTGGTTGAGCCCGTGGCTGATGCCATCGGCGTCTATGCGAGGCGCAAATGTATAGGTGAGAGTTCTCTGGTTGTTTACCGTAACGGTTACAACACTCCCATTCATAGCGAGGAACATGTTGTAGTCGGTATCGGATTTGATAGACCCAGGGAACGGGGTTTGCGTATCCACAATCCACCCGTTGGAATCCCGGTGACCGATCTCCAGCTGGTTCGTGGAGACGTTGACGCCCGCGAATTTGAAATTGATGGGACTCTGGTAATCGAAGATGACGTAGGCATTCGCATTGGCGCCGGCCTTCGGTTTGGCGGCGTTGATGGTTGCCAGCATTTCGAAATAGTTCGGAAGGAACGCATCCACGTAGAACACGCTGACCGCATCACCGCCCGGTGTGGACGGCGCCACCCTGTAGCGCCCCCCGGAAACAGTCCACGTTCCCACGTCGGGCACGAAGCCCTGCGCCTGATTGCCGGTGAATTCCGCAGATTGCAGAACATCTCGTGGTCCACCGGGGATGTTGCCCGATTGAGGATCCTGAGGCGCACCCGTCTGAGTGTTCCATGAAAAGTCCTGTTGGAGGACCAGGCCCAATTCACCTTTAGGTTCGCCGTTGCGCAACGCACTGCCGCCGGCATCCGCTACACGCGTCGGATCCGCACCGTCGCTGGCGGAAAGAGCGTAGAGGAACTCCGGCAGTTGCGGCTGCACCGTGCGGCTGATGGTGGAGGTGCCGAACGGAGAGAACGGCACGATGTAGCTGTTGAACTCGCCAACCCAGTCGATTAACCGATCGCCACCGGTATTGCCGATAAGAACGTCGATACCGGCGCCACCGTATGCGCGGTCTTCATAACTTGGATCCGTATCCGGAGAGGTGTTGGCTCCGGAGTTCGTGTCGAGGTTGTCATCCGCATTGAGCAGGTCATCGCCCCAACCGCCATAAAGATTGTCCTTGCCCGTACCGCCGACGATCCAATCGTTGCCGTTGTCGCCAAATATCGCGTCGTTGCCGTCGCTGTAGATTGCGGTCTGACCCGAACCGGGCACCTGAACCCCGTCCGAGGCGCTGAAATTGAGCAAGAAGTTCAGAATTTTCAGCAGAGGTTCGGACTCATCATAAGCCGCGAATTCGCGGGTTGCCGCGGAGTACGCCAACACATTACCGGTATTCGCCGGTGCAGCATAGAGTGCGGCAAGCGCTTCAGCTCCGGACATCGCGTCGTCGCCAGATCCGCCATGCAGGAAGTCATTGCCCCAGCCACCGTAGATAATGTCGTCTGAATTGTGCAGCGCCGCGGTGCCGCCAAACTCATCGACGGTCTGTGCTGCAGGCCAGGCGGGATCCACGCTGAATGGTGTGAGGTTTACCGTCTTCTTGAGTTGTCCCGCAACATTGATCGTTGCCGTCTGGATCTTGCCGGGCGTGCTGATCACCTGATTGATCTGGGCTGGTGGCGCAATGCCGTAGAGCGGCTCGCCAATAGCTATCAGCGATACCGCGCTTGCCGTATTGCGGCTCGTATAGATGCGGCCATCATCTCCGAGCACGCCATCATCGCCCGTACCACCCGAGATCCAGTCGTATCCATACCCGCCGATCAAGTCGTCGTCCTGACCTTCACCGAAGAGCACGTCGTTACCGGTCATTCCATAGATGAAATCGTCGCCGGCTTCTCCATGGAGTTCGTCCCCGGCGCCCGCCACAGTCGCGTTTCCGAACGCCGGACCACCCGGAACGTAATCGATTAACTCGGCAGCCCGCGGAATGACCTGGATGGCATAAAGATCGTCGTAGTTGAAGTTCAGATACGACGTGGCGCCGTTGACAACGTTGACCAGTCTGTAGATGTTCCCGTTATCACCGAGGATCATGTCCGCATCGCGGCCGTTAATTCCGTCGCCGGTGCTGTTGCGGGCGAGGTCAACCGCTGTTCCGGCTCCGCCGAAGATTAAATCCTGGTCATCCGCGCGCAATCCGACAACGCCCAGACTGAAGAGACTTGAACTCCCGCCAATGAGGTCGTCCTGGCCGAGGTTGCCGAAGATAGTGTCGGCGCCGCCGTTGCCCTCGATGTAGTCATCGCCATCGGTGCCAAGCTCGGTCGATGGCGTGACCTGAAGGCCGTTGCCGTTTCGGAATGCGGTGGCCCCAGTGGTGCGGGAACCGTCACCCTGAATGGTGTCGTTGCCAAGTTGGCCGAAGATTTCATCGCTTCCGCCGCCACCGGCAATAACATCGTTGCCGAACTGAGCTGCGATCAGCGTGGCATCGAGCGTGATCGTGAAGTCCTTCCAGACAGGGTTACCGCCTGGCCGATTTTGCCGGCTGCCGATCTGAGGATTGCCGTTGGCGTCGTAGATGGTTGTTGCGCCTCCAGCAAGCAGGCGGAAACGCGGCGTGATGGCATCACCCGAGTTCTTGTTCAGAATCAGCGTGACGTTATCTCCAAAGAGCAGGTCATCGTGGAGTCCGCCGTCGAGGAAGTCGCTTCCTGTTCCGCCGATCACGATGTCCTGGTCGGCGCCACCATCGATCGTGTCGCTGCCGCCGGCTCCGCGGTTTGTTGTCTCGATGCGAATCACGGTAATGCCGTCGTCGTCGAACAACACCGTCGCGTCGTCGCCGATCAACACGTCGTGGTTGCCTTCGCCGGTGATCGTGTCGTCGCCGAGACCGCCAATCATCACATCGGCGTCAGGGCCACCGAGCAGAACGTCGTCACCGATGGTTCCAGGATCCGTGATGCTCAGCAGCCGCGTCGGGCCGTCATCGCCCTCGACCGGCACGAATGCGAAGATTGCGTCGTCGCCAACCACCCAGTCGACAGCGCTGCCGCCATCCAGCATCGGGTCGTCTCCTGCGCCACCGATGACGATGTCGGTGCCGTTGCCGGTGTGGATCGTGTCATTGCCTCCAATGGCATCATTGATTGTCCGCGCGACGCGAGGGCCACGCAGCAAGCCATCGGTCTGATCTTCCGGATAGACGGAAATGCGATAGGCGATAAATCCAAGTTTGGGATCCGCCTGATCGCTGAAATCGACCTCGAAAGGCTCGTCCAGAGTGAGTGTGTCGGCGGTGTTGGCGACAATTCGCCGGAACTGCACGTGACCATCGACGGTTATTGCCTGCATCATCAATCCGACGAGACCACCATGTTCTGTTGCGAAGTTGGCATCAGCGTCGAACAGAGTGGCGCCGTCTTCAGTATTGGTCGCGCCGTCGAGTAAGGGGTTGATGAGGTTGCGTGGCTCGGAATGGCCCAGACGGGTGATGATCTCACCCTCGCCATTAACGTAGTCCACCCGGCCGATGTCGCCAAAGACGATGTCATCGCCGCTTCCCGTTGTAATCGTGTCATCGCCCAGGTCGCCGAAAACGACGATACCCAGGGTTGAGCCGAGATCTTCCACGGTGTCATTGCCCGCGCCCAGTCCGAGAGAAAACTCGCCGTCTTCTCCGTCCGTGAGGTTGACCTTGACCGTGTCGTTGCCAGCGCCGGTGTCGAGCATCAGCAACGTGTGGAAGACGCCGTCACGCTCCGTGGCGTGGTCATCGGAATGGGTCACGTAATCGACACGAACCTGGTCATTGCCGCTGCCAAGGCTCATCTGCATGACTTCGATATCACCGTACGTGATGCCGCCCGGCTGAGGCCGGCCTGCGAAGAGCACGTTCGGGCCCATGCCGAAACCGGTGATGCGGCCGTAGCGGTCGCTTCCTTCGATGCGATATTCGCTGCGATTTGTCGGCAGAAGCGCGCCGGCAGGAATGACCGGGTTGACGAGGGTGATGATCTTCAGGTCGCTGCTGAGAGCGTCACCAATTGAATCAATCTCCCACTTGCGGCCCACACCTGGCCCGACAGTAATTTCGATCGACAGCCCTTCGAGGTCATCCACATCGCTCAGGCCGAGCAGGTCCAGAGTGCGAAGCAGCGCGGAGGTCTCAACCGTCATCTGTGTGCCCGCAAACGCACGCACCGAACCGTCGGACGACGTGAGTGCACCGACATCGTCGGCGACGCTGTCCTCGTCAAAGACAAACAAGTAGTCGATCTGCTCGCGCTCGTCCGCGAAGAAGTTGACGCTAAGACTGGTGATCGCAAACTCGACCGGCTGTTCGTCGGTCCATGCAACCGGCGTGCCGGCGGCGCCGAGGACAGCGGGATTTACGGCGCTGGGATTTTGCAGGCTGAGCGTGACCTCATCCCCGTCGACCTCCAGAGCAGTAATTAGCCAGAACCGGTCGTACAGATCGCGCGGGCGATTCGCATCGAGCACAACGCCCACGCCCGGTCCCTTGGTCATCTCCAGAGTTTTGCCAATCAGATCTTCAATCTCGGAAATTTCAGGATCCGTCAGGCCGAGGTTCAGAACAACAGCATCGAGGTCGTCCTTGCTGACCACCATCGTTTCCGTCGAACCCGGGCCATCGACCGGAGTGAATGCCAGCACGCGTCCGTCTGATGGCCGGATGTTCAATTCCCACGGCATCATCAAAGGCGCGGGCAGCGTGAGAGAACCGTCGCCGGCAGCACCGTCGATGATCAATGGACCTCGAATCTTGTTGACGGTCTGAAGATCGGGCGCAAACACCTGAGTGTCGTTGCCGTCGAGATGCGTGTCGTTGACTGGCGCGACCGTGACGATCTGCCAATCGTCCCAGGTGTTGGAGTCAAAGACCAGTGCGGTCACTGAGGCGTTATTAACAGTCACCTGTTCCAGGAAGTGCGTCGTGTGCCCATACGTCGTTCTCGTCAGGAAGGCGTCGGCAGTGACGGTCACGATTTCGCCCTGAGCGGGTGCTTTGGAGAGACGGACGCGATAGGTATCGGCCTTTGCGCTCGAGCCAAAAGCGGTCGGGTCATCCTCGATCGTATCTGTGGAGCCGTCGATTTGTTCGATGATGACGGCCGGGCTGTCGTCATCGTAGATATCGACCACGATGTCGCGCACTTCGAAGCCGTCGTAGCCCGGTTCGGTGTAGGTGAATTGGGCGGTGACCAGGCCGGTACGATACTCCGGCGTTCCGGCTGCCGTGATGAAACTCAGCGTGCTCCCGTTGATACTGAAACGTGATGCCGACAGCGCCACGCCGTTAACACGAACCGTAACCGGGCCTGAATTCGGCTCGAAGGGCATGAAGAGGAACGATGTGGGCTTATCTACAGGAATTGCCTGTACGCCGGGCAAACTGAAGTCTCCGTCGAGCTGGATGGGGTTGGGTATCGGTGCCAGGCTCAGGTCGTGATCGCCGCTTTGAACCGAAAAACTGATGTAGTCGGTGTGGAAGCCTTCCACGATGCTGTCGTTGACTGCCGTGATGGCGACCTGCTTCGGAGCCCAATCGAACGGTGTAAAGATGAGCGTATTAGCGGACAGCGTCACGTCGCTGTTGAGCACGCTCATGTTCACAACGACGTTATGAGTGGGAGCCTGGGTCAGCGCGACAGTGAAGCTATCGCCAAAACCGTCCTCGAGTACAACATTGCTCAGCTTACTGGGGCGAATGATGACGCCATCGCGGTCGTCATCGTCCATGAAGACCTTCACGCTCAGCATCTGCGCTTCGGCATACTCGAGATCCGTGCTGTTCTTCAGATTGTGGTTGATGAAGACGATCCGCCGGCCTTCGCTGGCGTCGTCATCCTTCGCACGGAACGTCACCGTTTGTTCGTCGTCCCAGTTGGAATCCGTAAAGACCAGCTGCGGCAGGTTCAGGTAGTTCACCCAGTTGGTGGCGACCAGGGGATCCGTGCCCGGAATCAGGAATTCGAGATCCGCGTAGTACTTGAACTCGTTCTCCGGGGATGGTGCTGCAGGAACCACATTGATTTTGACTTGCGTGCCCGGGTTTGGCCGGCGTGTCAATCTCACGGTATAGCTGTCGTAGGCAATCCCCCCGAGTAATGCGCTATACGCCGCGCCTTCGAACACAGTTGAGCGGCCGCCCGTTTCACTGACGATGATCATGTCTTCGGAGCCATCGCCTACGTTGGCAGAGATGCCTTCAACGGGCAGGCCATCCCATTCCGATTCGGTCAAACTGCTCTCAACACTGTGGAGGATGATTCCGCTGTGGCCACGCAGGTCATTGCTGACCACGCTGATCGGCGAGCGCGAAGGATTGCCGCCCACAAAGAACGTATCGCTACCCAGACCGCCATCAATCTCTGTGACCACTTCCAGGCCTGTAGAGAGGACGAAGAAGCGATCGTCGCCCTCGGCGCCGTCGCCCACCAGTTTCTCGATGTTGACGTAGGTGACGTTCAAGCCCGCACCGAAGACGCCGCTGTCGGTGACCACAAAGTCGTCGCTGAATTCGGTACCGATGATGCGGACGGTGTCGAAGCCGTCGCCACCATCGATACCTACCGGGGCGTTCACAACGTACAGGATTGTGTCTGCGCCGCCATCGCCCTTCATGTCGGTACGTGCCCGTTCGGAATCGGTCGAGCCTTTCAGTGCAAAGGCGCGCACGGTGAAGACGTCGTCGCCATTGCCGCCGTTGAGATTCAGTACCGCGATGTTATGGAAGACCGTGAAGTTGTCATTGCCCCCCTCACCATTGATGGTCGTGGCCACGCTCACGCCGTTAGAAAGCCAGCCGCGTGTGATTTCAATTGTGGTGAAGACATCCTCGGCAGTGATACCGGTAAT
>DASTBJ010000706.1:0-2369 GCA_035712125.1 Terriglobia bacterium | reverse complement strand
AAGGCGATATGTCTGCAATTCAAACAGATTCCCCTGTCACCCTCTCAATCGTCATGCCTGCCTACAATGAGGAAAAGACCATTGCGTCCGTCGTAAGCCGCGTCGCAGAGGAGGTTCCCTGCGATTTTGAGCTGATCATCGTGAATGACGGTTCCATGGATCGCACTCCCAAAATCATCGAGGAACTTGCTGCGAAAGATCCACGCATCCGCACGTTCCACCAGAAGAACGGCGGTAAGGCGTCGGCGCTGAAGCAGGGGTTTGCCATGACCCGCGGCGCCATCGTAATCATCCAGGATGCGGATCTCGAGTATGATCCGGCGGAGATCCGTCATGTGATTCAACCGATCCTGGACGGGAAGGCCGATGTGGTGTTCGGCTCGAGATTTCTCGTGCGCCGCGCGTCGAGAGTGCTCTACTTCTACCACTACGTCGCGAACAAGTTCATCACGATGTTTTCCAACTTGTTCACGAACCTCAACATGACGGATGTCGAAACCGGGTACAAGGCCATGCGCGGACCGATCATCAGAGCCATGGTGATCGCTTCCTCCGGTTTCGGCATCGAGATCGAAATTACGGCCAAGGTTGCGAAGTGGGGCGCTGCCGTTTACGAGGTACCCATCAGCTATTACGGAAGAACCTATGAAGAAGGAAAGAAGATTGGTCCGTGGGACGGCGTGATGGCGCTCTGGTACATCCTCTTGTTTAATCTGTTCTGGAGTAAACAGCGATCCTTCAAGCGATGAAAAAACATCGGATGCTCATCGATGGGGAATGGGTCGAAGCCGCGTCAGGCGCGTGGTTCGAATCGATCAACCCCTTCACCGCGCAGCCGTGGGCGCTGATTCCTCGCGGCGGTAAAGCCGACGCCGAGCGTGCCGTGGCGGCCGCCAAGAAAGCGTTCTACGGAAAGGACTGGCGGGGATTGACGGCGAGCGCTCGCGGAGCCCTGCTGCGAAAGCTTGCGGACCTGATCGCCGTCGAAGCCGACAGACTCGCGGAAGTCGAAAGCACCGACAACGGAAAGCTCCTGAGCGAGATGCGCGCGCAGCTGCACTACGCGCCCAGATGGTTTCACTATTTCGCGGGCCTCGCCGACAAGATTGAAGGACGCGTGCTGCCCAGCGACAGGCCGGGATTTTTCAATTTCACGCGCGAAGAGCCGCTGGGCGTGGTTGCGGCAATCACACCGTGGAACTCGCCTCTGCTGCTGGCTGCGTGGAAGCTGGCGCCGGCTCTCGCGGCTGGAAATACCGTGGTGTTGAAACCGTCGGAACACTCTTCAGTATCGGCTTTGGCTTTCGGAGAGCTGTTTGGGAAAGCCGGATTCCCCACTGGCGTGGTGAACATCGTGACCGGGTTTGGCAATGAAGTCGGAGAACCCCTGATTACCCATCCGGACGTGGCGAAGATCGCGTTTACAGGCGGTGATCGTACCGGGCAGTCCGTATATGAACTGGCAGCACGGGGAATAAAGCGGGTCACGCTGGAGCTCGGAGGAAAGTCCGCAAACATTGTGTTCGACGATGCCGACCTGGACCAGGCGGTGAACGGCGTTGTTGCCGGGATTTTCGCTGCGACGGGTCAGACGTGTATTGCCGGCTCGCGTGCGCTCATCCACCGCCCCATATACGACGCGTTCGTGGAGCGGCTGGTTGCGCTCGCACGGTCCGCGCGCATGGGCGATCCGCTGGACCTCGCGACGCAGGTGGGCCCCATCACCACGCGGCCTCAATACGAGAAGGTGCTCGAGTACATGCAGGTAGCTCGGACGGAGGGTGCGGTATGCCTGCTGGGTGGTGGTCCTGCGCAACGGCCTGAATGCGGAACGGGATGGTTTGTCGAGCCGACAATTTTTGCGGGCGTCCGTCCGGAGATGCGGATTGCGAACGAAGAGGTGTTCGGCCCGTTGCTGGCGCTGATTCCGTTCGATGATGAAGAAGAAGCGATACGGATCGCGAACGCAACGGTGTATGGACTCGCGGCCGGTGTTTGGACGAGCAGTATCCGTCGAGCGCTCGTGATGTCGGAGCGGCTGGAAGCGGGGACGGTCTGGGTGAATTGCTACCGCGTGACGAGCTATATGACGCCGTTCGGAGGATTCAAGCGATCCGGGTTTGGCCGCGAAGGCGGGATGGAAGCGATCCGGGAGTACCTTCAGACAAAGAGTGTGTGGATCGACATGGAGGGGAAGACGGCAAACCCGTTTGGGCTGAGATAGGGACTTCCCAAGTCAGGAAATTTGGGACAAATTTCCCGGGGAATCAGTCTCGAGCCTGCCGTTCCTCCTTTGCCTGCGCGATTCGAGCCTGGATCTCTTTTGAATCCGCATGAAGCGCTAACGCCTCCACCGCCGCCGCCGAATC
>DASTBJ010000705.1:0-3468 GCA_035712125.1 Terriglobia bacterium | reverse complement strand
CGGAGATTTTGAAATTGGACGAATCCTGCATTTCAGACCCGAAAATGAGATCTCAAATTGGACAGTCCAATCTAAGATTTCCAATTTCGGATTTGAAATGCAGGATTCGTCCAATTTCAAAACTTCCGATTTCCGTTTGGTATCCATATCTGCAGGACACCACCCTCCGGGCGAAATTTCTCATATCCTTTGACGCTTCCTCGAACCGAGGTCTAGACTACGCCGATGAGCAAAATGCATACCTCTTCCGTCGCGCTGGCGTTGACACTGCTGCTCTCCCTCGGCACAACAATCATGATGTCGCAGGGTAAGGGAGGCGGCGACGAAACCGGGCCTTACGACGTCGTGCCTGGCTGGCCCCAGAACTATTGCGGGCCAGGTTATGTCATCGGCGCCACGGCCGGCATTCTCGCCGAAAGTCCCGATCGCGTCATTATTTTCAGCCGTGGATGCCTGCCCGTGATCGAAGACACGCGGGGCCCCGCGGAAAACTTTATTCCGCTGCGCAACGCTGCGAACTACGACCTCTCCCAGGCCGATGCTTCGCGTCATCCCCGTTGGGATCACATCGTGAATATCGTCGACCGCAACGGAAAATTGGTGGAGTCGTGGGAACAACACAACAAGCTCTTCGTGAGGCCACATCGCGTTCTGATTAACCCCTATGACCCGGACCGCCATATCTGGCTTGTTGATGACGGTGCACACTCGATCTATAAGTTCACCAACGACGGGAAAAAGCTCGTCATGACACTAGGAGAGTTCAAGGTTCCCGGAAACGACGAGAGGCATTTTGCAAGACCAACCGAAGTTGCCTGGCTGCCGGATGGGACGTTCTTCGTGACTGATGGCTACACCAATACGCGCGTTGTGAAGTTCGACCGCAACGGCAAGTACCTCCTGGCCTGGGGACAGCGCGGGAACGAACCCAATGAGACCAGACCGGGCTATATGAACACGGTCCATGCGATTGCGATCGACAAGAATCGACGCATCTACATCAGCGATCGCGCAAATGCGCGGATCCAGGTCTTCGATGAAAACGGAAAGTTCCTCGACGTTTGGCCGAACGTACGACGGCCCTACGCCTTTCTGATGTCTGCGGATCAACACCTGTGGGTATCGGACGGTACAACCCAGAAGTTCCTCAAGTTCGATCTGACCGGCAAGCTTCTCTTTGCCTGGGGAACGTTCGGACAGTTTCCCGGTGGATTCTGGGGCGTACATCAATTCAGCGTCGACAGCGAAGGCAACCTCTACACAGCCGACGTGCATGTCGGCAGAGCCCAGAAGTTCCGTCCAAAAGCCGGCGCGAACAAGTCTCAACTCATCGGCGCGCCTGTGCGCGGCGCGAACTGATCCTCGGAGACTTAATTTAGAGTGCCTTCTTACGATGTGATCATTATCGGCGCCGGGCATAACGGCCTGGTCACCGCCGCTTATCTGGCCCGCGCAGGCCGGCGTGTCCTGGTATTGGAGCGCCGCGATCGTGTCGGCGGCGCGTGTGTCACCGAGGAAGTATGGCCGGGGTTCAAGGTCTCAACGGCGGCCTACGTCAACAGTCTCTTGCGGCCCGAAATCATTCGGGACCTCGAACTGAAGAAGCACGGCTTCGAGTTGCTGCCGCGCAGTCCCTCGTCGTTCACTCCATTTCCCGACGGTCGCTATCTGATGCTCGGCCCGGATCCCGATTTGAACCGCCGCGAGATCGGCAAATTCTCTGCGCGCGATGCCGAGGCGCTGCCGCGGTACGAGAAAATGCTCGAGCACGTCGCGGATTTTATCGAGCCGACACTGATCGAGACACCACCCGATCCCTGGTCTCGACGTCCGCGCGACCTCTGGCAGTTGGCGAAAATGGGCTTGCGGTTCTCGAAACTCGGGCTCGACGGAGCTTCCGCGATCGAAGTGCTGACGGGGGCCGCACGGCCGATTCTCGACCAATGGTTTGAGTCCGAACACCTGAAAGTCACGCTCGCCACCGACGCCATTATTGGCGCGATGGCATCTCCATCGATGCCTGGCACCGCTTACGTCCTCTTCCATCATGTGATGGGTGAGTGCAATGGTGTGCGTGGAGTGTGGGGGTACGTACGCGGCGGAATGGGCGGAATCTCCAACGCGCTTGCGGCCGCGGCAAAACAACATGGCGCCGAAATTCGGTGCGACGCCGCGGTCGGTCGGATTCTGATTCGCAACAACACCGCTTACGGCGTCGCGCTCACCGACGGAACGGAAATTCAGGCAGCGTGCGTCGCGTCGAATGCAGACGCCAACGTGACATTCATGAAGCTCATGGAACCCGGGAATCTTCCGGCGAAGTTTCTCGAGGCTCTCCGGCGAATCGACTACACCAGCCCATCCCTGAAGATCAACGTTGCGCTGTCGGAACTTCCCGACTTCACGGCTCTGCCTGGCCGCGAGCCGGGCCCTCAGCATCGGGGAACCATCCACATTTCGCCAAACTTTGACTACATCGAGAAGGCTTACGACGATGCCAAGTATGGCAAGCCATCTGAATCTCCCATTCTCGAATGCACTATTCCCTCAACGGTCGATCCAACTGTCGCACCGCCTGGCAAACATTTGATGTCGATGTTTGTTCAATATGCGCCAACGCATCTCCGCGATGCGAACTGGGATGATGTGAAGGAGAAATTTGCCGATCGCTGCTTTGAGATACTTTCCGAGTACGCGCCAAATTTCCGTCAGTCGGTTATCGCGCGACAGATACTTTCCCCGTTGGACATTGAACGGCAGTTTGCGCTCACAGGTGGCAATATCTTCCAGGGCGCAATGACACTTGGCAATCTGTTCTTCCTCCGCCCGGCTCCCGGTTACGCGAACTACCGTACGCCGATACAGCGCCTCTATCTCTGCGGCTCGGCCGCGCATCCGGGCGGCGGCGTAATGGGCGCGTGCGGGTATAATGCCGCCCGCGAAATTCTGAAAGAGAGGTGAGTCATGCGAAAGCTGTTGTGGTGCTTCGTGGCGACGATAAGTCTGTTATCACTCCCTGCGGCGGGCCAGCAGGCTCCTGCAGGTCGCGGACAACGCGGCGCGGCGACGGCCGAACCTCCGCGACCAAATCCGAACGGCCCTTTGTATCAGTTCAAGGGAGAGCAGTATCGGGTCTACAACTTCCCCGGCACGGGAGAGTCGATTCCGTACCGGCTGTTTGTACCTTCGCGCTGGACTCCGAATACAAAGCTCCCGATGCTGGTGACATTGCGTGCCGGGAACACAGTCGACGGGCCATATCGCGCCGGTAACGATCTCGTTAAAGTCGCCGAACAGCGCGGCTTCATTGTCGTCACACCGATGGGTTATCGCGGGCTAAGCCAACCTTACTATGGAAGCCGCTACTCGATTGCGCGGCCGAATGCGCCTGCACCTGCCGCGGGCTGGACAGAGCAGGAGGACCAACGCGCCGAACAGGATGTGCTTTATGTGATAGATCTCGTGGCG
>DASTBJ010000704.1:0-6695 GCA_035712125.1 Terriglobia bacterium | reverse complement strand
AGCGCTGCCGATCCCATGTAAGCGGGCGAGCGCTTATTCAGGAAAAGTGCTGCATCGGGAGCGAGGCCGTACGCGCCATTCTCCTTTGTGAGGAAACCCTGGATCGTCAGGAAGTCGCACAGAATTCGAATTCCCTTCTCGCTTGCGTTTGCCCGGCGGGCGATCTCGCCGGCGGTCGTTGCACCATCCGCAATATGCGTGAAGACCTCAAGTTCCACGCCGGATTTAACAGCCAGTGTCAGCTGGTAGGCGCTCAATGCGTTAAAGAGACGGAATGGAGTCGGGTGCGCAGGAGAAGACTGTTCGACCATGATGTAAACCTCCAATGTTGGCGGACGTTTTCGGCGACCCGTCTGTCGCAGCCGCAGAAAAACGCCGGACAGGAATTATAGGCCAGTGAGTGAGGCCCCTCAGCACATAGCTGAGAGGCTTCACGGATGCAGCCATCAGGAGGTTCTACTGAGTACGGACTTCGATTACCGTCCCCTTCCTTTCTTCGGCTTCAGCGATTCCACGATTGACATAGTGGTCTTGAGCGAGCGTTGCAGGTATTCGGTCATGGAGATTTCCGCGCCGCGTATACCTTCGACAATCAGCTTGACGGCGAGTTCTTCGTGGCCGTCCCGGAGCAGAGTGACGAGCTTTTCTTCATCCTCGGGAAGCTTTTCTGCGAGGAGGTTCACGACGGAACCGAAAATGGCACGCCGCAAATCCTGAATGGGCAGAAGCGTCGGCTCGGGTCGTTTGGACTTCTCTTCGCCCTGCGGGTACTGCTGCGCCTTCAGCAAACGCATCAGAACGGGTGAGGCGCCTGTTGTCTTGAGCATGTCGTCAACGACGTCGGCCAGCATGCCGCTTCCCCAGGTGCGGTTCAGGGCTTCCTCCGCCACAGTCCCGATGCGAATCAATGGATCCCACGGGCAGGGATGCGGCTCGGGCAAACGAAACTCGAGCATTTCAAAGTCGAAGCGTGTGATCGCGGCGACAACGAAAGGCCAGCACAAACGGCGATTCATTGGCGCGAGCCACCGCACAGTGTTGAGGTAGTACCGCTGGATCTTGAGGTATTCCGGCGTGGCAAGACCGCCAGCATAGAGCCCGGTCCGTGGCGCTGCGGTGGTGTCGGGGATACCACCGGCGCCATTCAGATTGATGTTCACGAAATGGTGCCAGGTTGCATCACAGACAATACGGCCCACACGGGCGGGGTCTCCGTCGTAAACAGATATGGCGCCGAAACAGCGCGGTTTGACTGGCGGTTTGAGTGTGTCGGTAATAAAGCGGCCCGCGGAGATTGAAATCGCAGCCACCTGGGCTGCGATGCGTGCACCGCCACCGACTGGTGCCGGCCATTCTTCGACTCCGGCAAAATTCCCGGCGACCGGAAATGGCGCCAGGCACTCACTCTCATGTGCATGGTCGGGAAGGAAGTCCACAGCACCCGAGGAATGACGCAGTACCGGGTGCACACTCCAGCTTGATGCGACATTGTCCGGACCGCCATTCGAGAAGAACACAGGATAGATCTGTTGTGGGAATGCATCGGCCTGATCGTCGAACTGTTTGATCCCGTCGACACCGGGATCCACCACCGTGTCATGCCGGTTGGGATTGACCATAGGAATCGTGGCCCAGTTGCGCATCCCTCGTACGCGAGGAATATTGTTGCCCATTCCTGCGCCAATCGTTTCGTGATCGCCCGTTGCAAAAACGCCCCCACCGCTCTGCATGAATTGCGCGATGACCGTTTGCTGCGGGGCCGTGAGTGCGACGGTGTTGAAGCCGAAGAGCCATATCTGATCGTAGTTCGCCGTTGTGACCGGCGTTGCCGCCGTCGCGAAATTGAAGGCGCCCGGAATGGTTACTGGACCGGTGCCGTTTCGATGTGCTGTGGAGACGGAGTGGCCTGCACCCGTGATGATGCTGACGAATTCCGCCAAGCCGAATCCTGTGGCTCCGAAACTGAGGCTGCCATCGGTGACCATCAGAATACGTTGCGGACATGGGCGAAGCAGGACGATCTCCGCGAACCTGTTGCCTTTGAACAAGGCGATATCGGTGAGAGGCATGGTTTGTTTCCTTGGTCGTAGGATGCGTAACTCGGTGGGTTGCCTATCGCTGCATCCGTTTTCGCGATAGCCACCAGACGCGCATCCTGCGACTGCGAGGGATCAGAACAATCGCAAGGACATGAAATGTCTTCGCAACCGCCTCCGGATGGCCATGGCAATTCAGACGCCGTGATGTGGAGGTCGCAAGCTGCTGAAATCTGGAGACCGGGATTGGGCAACCTATCCGATAGGTGCGAACGGCTATCGAAGCGGATACGTCAGCCGTTCCGTCCCAGGAAAGCGAGGGAGTCCCCGTTTATACTCGCGGTCACTTCGATGGGTAATGACGTTGGGTTCGGTGGGGACCAGACTTCGTCATCAATGTGCACCCGATGTCCTTGCAGTTGGAGTTCGAGGCGACGTCCGCGTGGAATGATCGAAGGGGGCGTGGGTGGCGAATTACTTTTTCCGGTTTCGATGAGCCAATCAATCAGGTCGTCCCGCTGGCCCTCATAAAAAAGGGCCAGATCCAACAAGCCATCGGCCGGATTGGCATCGGGTGCGAGACAGAGGTTGGGTCCCACAGACTGAATGTTCAAGGCCTCCATAAGAATGAAATCACCTGAAAGATCGCGGCCATCCAGGAACACTTTCATGGTGAACGGCCGGTAGCGCGAAAGGTGGTTTCTAATGACGTCCTGAACGGAGGCGATCCTTTCCCCGGCGCTCAAATGCGCCAGATCAACGTTCCCGCGAGCGTCGAGTGCCGACATGATTTCCGTGAAGATCCCCACCCCCATACCTTCAATGAAATAAAAAGATCCCCAGGGACCTGTCGCGCAGGCCATGTCCACCTTTTTGTGGGGAGCCGCGTGCCACTGTTGCACAAGGTGGTCGAGCGGGGTATCGGTCAGGCCAAGCGTCCTCGCGATGTTATTCGCGGTACCCAGAGGTAAGACGGCGATAGGTGTCCCACGCCCGACGCATCGCTTGGCTACCTTTCCGACGATCCCATCTCCTCCGGCGACGGCGATGATATCGGCAGGCGAATCGAGTGCGCTTTGCCAATCCGGATCCTTTGAGGACTGATACCTGGCGGTGTAACCGGCGTCGGCAATAGTTTCCAGAAGGTGATCGGCCGTGACGATACCCATACCTGCATCGGGATTATGTACAAGTGTGACCTTCACGCTGTCCCTCCAGCGGCAAACGGCCGCCGAACAGGTAAGATTACTGTTGAATCACTGAAACTGGACTGTTCATTTGTCGATGCTGATCCGGAAACTCCACATCCGGTTTTGGAGCTATTTGCCAGCTTTTTCAAGATACCCGACTGCGCAATTTGCGCTCCCCCCCTTTACCCATATAATGCCGGGGACATGCCACTCAATCCGGGGACAAAACTCGGACCCTACGAAATCCTCGCTCCGCTCGGTGCCGGCGGAATGGGCGAAGTCTATAAGGCAGCTGATACGCGACTGAACCGGACGGTCGCGATCAAGGTCCTTCCACGCCATTTCTCCGAAGACCGAGAAATGAAACAACGCTTCGAACGCGAAGCTCAAACGATTGCGGCGCTGAATCACCCAAATATCTGCATGCTGTTCGATGTGGGCCGCCAGGGTGACATCGACTTCCTGGTCATGGAACACCTGGAAGGCGAAACGCTGGCGCAGCGCATCGAGCGGGGGCCGCTGCCGCTCGACGAAGCGCTTAAAGTCGCGGTCGGAATCGCGGATGCTCTCGATAAAGCGCATCGGAAAGGTGTCACGCATCGGGACCTGAAGCCCGGCAATATCATGCTCACTGCGGGCGGTGTGAAGTTGCTCGACTTTGGGCTGGCGAAGCTGAAGGAGCAGGCGCAGTCCGATGGCTCCACTCCTGCGCCGGCCGGCCCGAATACCACCACGCCAGGGACGATCCTCGGGACCATGCAGTACATGGCGCCGGAACAACTGGAAGGCAGGGAAGCCGACGCGCGGACGGACATCTTTGCGTTTGGCGCCATCCTTTATGAAGCGATCTCTGGAAAGCGCGCCTTCATGGGAAAGAGCCAGGCGCATCTGATTGCCGCAATCGTCTCCGCGGATCCCGAACCGCTATCGAAAACCCAGCCGATGACACCGCCCGCTCTGGAGTTTGTGGTGCAGCGGTGTCTGGTGAAAGATCCGGAGCAACGCGTGCAGACAGCATGGGATCTCGTCTGCGAGTTGCAGTGGATTGCTCAAGGCGGAACCGAGGCGGGCATTCCGGCGCCGCTCGCTGCCCTTCGCCAAAGACGCGCTCGTCTCGCACGTCTCGCCTTTGCCGTAGCTGCTGTAATCGCGGTTATTATCGCCATTCCAGCCTTCCTCCAGATGCGGAGCACGCAGACTGTGCTCGAAGCACGCTTCCTGATGATGGTTAGCGACATGCCGGTTCCGGAGGCAGCTGCCATTGCGCCTGATGGCCGGCGGGTGGCGTACTCAGCGAGTGATGGCCGCGGCACCGTTTTGTTTGTGCGCTCCCTGAATTCGGAAACACCGCTGAAGCTGATGGGAACGGAAGGTGCAGCTGGCCTGTTCTGGTCGCCCGACAGCCGCCAGATCGCCTTCTTCGCCAACGGCAAACTTCGGAAAGTTGAGGCGACCGGCGGGCCGCCTCAGGATATTGCCAACACCCCGGACATGCAGGGTGGGACGTGGAGTGTGGAGGACATCATTCTCTTCGCTACCAGTAAGGGATTGATGAGCGTCAGAGCTGTCGGCGGGGACCCTCAGCCGGTCGAAGTGTCCCAGGGTTTGGTTCCCCAGAGTCCCTACTTCCTTCCCGACGGCGAACATTACCTCTTCTCCTCATCGAAGGACGAACCTGCCATCTATGTAGGTTTACTGGGCTCGACGGAATCGACACGCCTCGTCGCCGCGCGGTCGAACGGCGTTTATGCCGATCCGGGTTACCTGCTCTACCACCGCGAGGGAACACTGTACGCGCACGCGTTTAATCCGGGCAGGCAGGCGCTGAGTGGAAATGCGATTCGGATTGCCGACAAGGTCCCTTACAGCACTGCGGGAGCAGCTGCTTTTTCGGCGTCTCATACGGGCACACTGATTTTTCGAAGCACCCCGGAGGAGATAACACCCGGTGTTACGGCAACGGCCGTGCCGAGCCTGCCACTGGTCTGGGTCGACCGGTCCGGAAGAGTCCTCGAACAGCTTGCGCCGGCGGCCGGCTGGGCCGGAGTCGATATTTCGCCGACGAACGCAAACCGCATCGCCGCGCACCGTCACGACGGAAATGGGGGTGACGTCTGGATCTTCGAGCCCGGGGAGAGTACGCCGGCGAAGTTCACGTTCGACTCCGCTCAAGATAACTCCACGCCCGTTTGGACACCGGATGGACGACAAGTCGCCTTCGGATCGCGCAGGAACGGAAAGTGGGGCATCTACATCAAGCTGGCCGACAACACACGTGACGAGGTTCTGTTGCTCGAGTCGGACGATCCCGTTGCTCCGATGTCCTGGACTCCCAAAGGAGACGCGCTTGTTTATTGGGCTGGCTCACCGAAAACGCTGGGCGATATTTGGCGGTTGCCGATTGACGGTGAAAAGAAGCCGCAACCGCTCCTGAACACGTCTGCAGATGAGCGCCACCCCCAACTTTCGCCTGACGGCCGATGGTTAGCCTACAGTTCCAACGAGACTGGCCGCAGCGAGGTGTATGTCCGGCCCTACCCGGAAGGGACAAAAATCCAGATCTCTGCGAATGGAGGCGTGTTTCCACGATGGGGCGTGGGTTCACGCGAGTTGTATTTCATGAATCTTGTTTCGGCGGGTGACCTGATGGTGTCTGAAATCCGTGTTGACGGAGCATCAATTCAGAAACGCGATCCCAGGGTTATGTTTTCGTCGGGATTTTTCACCAGTGCTCATTCCGGCGGGCCGTACCCCGCTTACGCCGTCTCCCCGGACGGGCGGCGTTTTCTTATTCCGCAGATCGCGAGCCCGGTCACGATCTTTACCGGCCGAGGCTCGGTCGTGGGCATCGATCCCTCCGCCGTGATTGCGGATGTTGCCGCAGACCGGCACGCTTCCTCGTCGCCTGCGGCAAGCCCGTACGCTCCTATTAACGTCGTTCTTAACTGGACGACGTCGTTGAACAAGGATTAACGCCATGCCTCTTGATCCCGGCACACGACTCGGCCCCTATGAGATTTTGGCGCCCCTGCCGGGCGACGCATCGGAATCCTATAAGGCCACGGATACACGGTTGAACCGGCTGGTCACGATCAAGCTGTTTCCACCGCACGCTCTCGAGGATCCCCAGGCGAGAGAACGGCTGGAACGGGAGGTCAAGACTATAGCAGCGCTGAATCACCCCAGCATCTGCGCCCTGTACGATGTGGGGCACGAAGCGGATGCGGATTATCTGGTAACCGAACACCTCGAAGGAGAGACGTTAGAAGCGCGCTTAAAAAAGGGTCCCATGGAATTGGGTGAAGCGCTAAGGGTGGCGATTCAAATCGCGGAAGCGTTGGACAAGGCGCACCGCCAAGGGGTCACGCATCGCGGGTTGAATCCTTCAAGTGTCATCATCACCCCGGGCGCAGCGAAGCTGACAGACTTCGGCTTTGCAGGACTGAGGGAGCCAGCCGGCAGGTCTGTT
>DASTBJ010000703.1:0-23449 GCA_035712125.1 Terriglobia bacterium | reverse complement strand
CAGACTCTAACGATGGGGAATGGGTCAGGCAAACACTCAATTGTGAGACTTTGTCGCAGGCAGGGGAGGGCCCGGCTGGACGAGCATGTAGCCGTCTCCGTAAACAGTCTGGAGATAACGAGGGTGGCGCGGAAAGGGCTCGATCTTCGCGCGCAGACGCGCAATGAAGTGATCGACGGCCCTGGTGATCGGCATTTCGTCGTATCCCCAGATAGTCCGCAGGAGTTGATCGCGGGTGACGACTTTGTTTCGATGGATCCACAGCAGGCGCAGTACTTCGAGTTCGCGATGCGTTAGCGAAAGAGCGACGTCACCCTTTGTTCCTCGAAGCGCGTCGAAATCGATAAGAACGTCACCGAGTTGCACCTGCGCGGGAACCGAGTTTGTCCGACGCATCACGGCATGAACCCGCGCTAACAACTCGTCGAGGTGAAGGGCTTGGTCACGTAGTCATCGGCCCCCAGCCTCAGGCCGCGGACCTTGTCTGCGTTCTGGCTGCGAGCACTCAGAATAATCACTGGAATGCGGAGGGTACTCTGACTCACCGCACTGCAGCGCCTGCGCCTGTCAAAGCCATCTCACCCATTCCGGTTTCAACGGCATCGACGGCCCCAATCGCGCCAGGACGCTGGACAGTCGACGAAAAAGTGATGCCCGGTATCGCGTCGCTGTAGGTCTTTACCAGCGCCTGAAGGAGTTCCGTGCCGCCGACGAGCCGGACATTAACCGGCGGAGGAGCAGACTCGGTGGAACACCCTGACAAAAAGAGAGCAATTAAAACAAAGACACGCACGGATCGGCGCAGAATACAGTTTGATTCCCGACATTTCAACTGGCGAACTCCGCTGCCGTGAAAATGGCCAGACCGGTTGTTCCCATTTCTTGCGGGGTTTGGGGATTGAGAAAGAAGTCCGTCCTCGGCTGAGGAGGGCGAGCCCTGTCGGCACTCTGACTAAGACTTCAGAAACTCTTCAGGATTCTCTGCGTTCAATCCGCAATATCCTCCCGCTCCAAAGAAAGACTGATTTGGGGGGATTCGATGGTTTCGTTACGCTACGCCACGGGGACGTTTGTGGCTTGTATTGTTATGTTCTTCGCTCTTGAGTGTTCTGCACAAGAACTTTTACTTTCCGGTACCGTCCGTGATGCCGACGGAGTCGTGCCGGGTGCCACAGTGACGTTACGTCAGGGGAGCACTGCGCCGCGGACGGCGACAACCGACGGAAACGGCGCCTATTCCTTTGCCAGCCTGGCGGCCGGATACTATGAAATCTCGTTCGCCAAGGAAGGCTTCGACACGGTTACACGTACACTCACACTAACGCCGAATTGGACGGACCCCCTCGATGTGATGTTCAGAGTCGGGGCCGTATCCACTTCCGTTACGGTCACCGATGTCGGAGGCAAGGGAACGGGCTCGCGCCTCGACATTCCCGACCGCGATCTTCCCGTCATGGTGAACTCCATTCCCCAGGAGCTACTCCAGCAGCAAGGCGTGAATGACATGACACGCGCGTTGCAGAATGCTTCCGGCGTTCAGGCGCAGCGCTTCTATGGCGTTTATGAACAGTACACGATCCGTGGGTTCAATGCGGCGGACGTCATGCTCGTCGACGGCATGCGTACCGAGGCGATTCTCAACCGTTTTAATACGCAGTTGAACAACGTGGATCGTATTGAAGTGCTCAAGGGACCCAATTCTGTGCTCTACGGCGGCGACGCTGTCGGCGGCGCAATCAATATCCTTCGCAAGAAGCCGCAGGGAACACCGTCTTATGACTTCATGTACCGGGGAGGAAGGTTCAATAGCCATCAGGTCGCGGGGGGCATTACGGGGCCTCTAAAGGGCTATTCATTGCTTTACCGAGTTGACGCGAGCCAGGATTACTCGAAAGGCTGGCGAGGAGCGGGAGCGAACCGTCTGAACATCTCGCCGTCGTTGACGTGGCTTATCTCCGACCGCGCACGCGTAACGGGTTATCAGTCGTTTATCAGGGATAACTTTGAAGGAGACGGTGGCGTAGCCGTCGAATACACGACGTCGCCCAGGTACGAAGCGGATCGCCGGTTCAGTCTTCCAAGCGACTTCGCCCACATCAGGGATTCGCAGACAAACATCCTGTTCAACTTCCGTATCTCCCCTTCATGGGAATTCCGCAACGGGTTCCTGATGCGCCGTACGGGCGAAGAGTATCTCGTCACGGAAGGTATTTACTTTGACGCGGTGGCGAACGAAGTTCCTCGCGAGGCTCTCTACTTCCATCATCACCGCCGGCCTTATGTGAATCAGGCCGAGCTCGTGGGGCATGCAAAGCTCTTCAATATGCGTCATACGCTGCTCTTCGGATACGACTACAGGCATTTCTCAAAGAGGACGGATGTGACTGCAGGTGACGGTGACGGGTGCAACTGCGGTTTCTACGCCGAAAATATCGATCCGATCAGCCTGGATACATACGAAGAAACAACGCCACCCATCACGGATTTCACAATCGTTCGCGAGACTTTCGATACCAATCGGATCCATGCATTCTTCTGGCAGGACCAGATCGATGTCCATCCCAAGTTGAAGGTCAATGTCGCCGGTCGCTTCGATGATTTCCATCGCGATCGCCATCGAATCTTCACCTCCGACCCGGGCAACGTTGTCGGAATCCAGACTCGAAATGAGAGCGCGTATACCTATCGGGCCGGCGCCGTGTTCGTGCCGGCGGTGGAACATCAGATCTACTTCAATTCGTCGACGTCCTTCACTCCTGTCATTGACGTGCCCGAAAACGGTGAGGAACTCGAACCCCAACACGGTCGCGGTTTCGAAGTGGGGTATCGAACGCAGGCATTGAATGGTCGGGTCCAGGCGGATGTCGCCTGGTTCCACGCCGAACAGAACAACCTCGTCTTCACGGAGACGCTGACGACTGTATCGCAGGTCGGCAAACAGACATCGCACGGCATCGATATCGATGTGAATACCGACCTGGGAAGGCGAACCCGGCTTATCGTCAACTACGGATTCACCGTTCCCGAATTCGCAGAGGATGACGGCGTCCACACCGTAGGAAACCGGCCGCGTTTCACACAGAGGCACGCGGCTAATGCGTGGCTTCACAAGAACTGGGATTCCGGAATCTACGCCAGTATCGGAGCGCGTTACATGGGCCCCATGTACACCAACGACGACAATACGGTGCTTCTCGGCGGATGGACGACCTTCGGAGGCGCGTTTGGGGTCCGGCACGGATTGTGGGATTGGAGCGTCAATGCGGAGAATCTGTTCAACCGAAAACGATACTTCACGGGCTCGGACTACAGCAACCAGGTGTACCCCGGCGCTCCAATTAACGTGTTCACGACGTTTCGCGTGCGGTTCGAGTAAAAATCGGGTTGGTCTGTCCCTAATTCAGACTCGGGCGACGCTGCTGAGGTGATACAAACGTGAAAACGAGCGGAGCAGTCTATCGGAGTGCCCGAGTGCGTCAAATGCGGGAGTGACGGGCAAAAAGAGAACTTCAGCTTCTCTTCTGGTGAGGATGTTCTCCGTGACCATGGCGCGCATGATCCATATCGCTCTTCGCACGCTTGGACACTCAACGCCGATCCAACCGGGATACCGTCCTTTAAAACAAGGTAGTCCTGACAACGCGGCGATTCTCTCGCCAATCGTATCGAGGACGCTGCCGTAGGTATCCAGCCCGGAGGCGACTTCCGTCTCGAGCGCCGGCTCTAACAGGGCTTTATCGGAAGCCATTTCAGCCAGGAGCCCTTCGATAGATTCCTTCTGCTCCGCAGGAGTGTGCTCGAGCCAATAGTGTGAAGTCTTCGCAATGGTGGTAATGACGTTCTTGATTTCCTTATTCAGCCGGAATGCGGGACCCGCAGGGAGAAGCAGTGTCGCCTTATCATGGCGAGCCATAACGTTCTCCATAACGATGGCACGCACCAGCCAAGCTGCCATACCGACACTGTGACAGCGGACCTCAATCCAGCCGAGCCGATCGGATTGCCGGGCCGCCAGTCCCGTTACGAGCGACACTCCCCGGCATAGTTCCTGGACGACGCGACCATATTCCGTCTCCGCCGCAGATATGTCCCGGATAGATGCAGGCTGCAACAGGCTTCCCCGGTGTGGCGGTCCACCCGCCATGGCGAGGTCGCAAAAACTTGCCCATATTTCGTTCCATGCGACATTGCCGTCGAGGTCGTACTTAAGAGGCGCAGATCCCATCGACACTGGCTGGACGTCTTCGTAGGAATCGCTGTAGAGCGCGGGCAGAATTTCCTTCAGGCGTTTTTCAAGCTCTTCCAGCGCAATTGCGTCTTCAAGAGTGATGCTCATGCCAGAGCCCTAATGTAACACGCCATGGACGGGCCGGGACTAATCGACGGAGGGCGGAATTTTCAGCGACATTCCCGTCTCTGCGAGGTTGGTGGCATCTGATCGCACACGGATGACACGGTCGGCAGCGGCTGTGTGATTGGTGCCGGTGCCGGCGTCGATGTCGACGTCGGTGTAGAAGTTGTCGTAGTTGAGGGTGAACTGCCGCTTGTTGAGCCTGAGGACGCTGTGCCTCCGGCAACGATAAGCGCCGGCGCAACGCCTACGGATTCACCTACGGTAACTGTGGGAGCAGCGGCCAGCGCGCCCAGAGCGGGGGTCGCAGCCCCGGCATTACCGCCGGTGCTGGCCAGGATTGCCGCCGCAGCGCCGCCGATTATCGACGAGAGGATGATGATTTTCTTGTTTGAAGACTTTTTCTTCAGAACGTTACTTTGCGGGATCACAACCCTCGTGGCGGAATCTTTGTAGGAAGCCACGATCTGAGTCTGAAAGTCGCCCTGTATCGAATTCGTCCGAAAGCGCGGTGCTGTCGCCATCCCCTGAGTATCGGTGGTCACGGTGATCTGACTCGCATTCGGAAGGAACTTTCCAGTGGGGCCCTCTTCAGGCACCGCAAACAGGACGCTTGCGCCGGATATCACGCGGCCTGTGCGATCCATGACGCGCACCTTAATCGGTGGAAGCTCGCCCGCGATGATGTTTTGGCCGGCGTTAGCCTCTACAATCTGGATGACCAACCCCGTCGACTGGCCGGCTACCGCTGTTTGCACCAGGATCAGAGCGACAATTCCGCGACAGAAATGATGCAACGTGCGTTTCACAATGAACCTCCATGTTTAGCGCAGCATCAAAGCAGTCAGCAGACGTCAACTTTTGGGAACTCTTTTACTCCTATCACGAAAGGTGAGTCGACGGAACGCTTTTGTTGCGAGAATTCCGCTCGCAATCCGTGACTTTGATCGGAACCTCTCATATGCTGTCTGCCAACAATCGGAAGGAGGAATAACTCGCGAATGCTTCCTCATATAAGAAGGACCATCATTATCCTTGTTGTCATGGCTCTGAGTTGTATCGCACTGGCGTCGGCCACCGTCGGGCAAGGACGGCAGATTACGGCTCTCGCGCCCAAACCCGCGCAGCTCACGCCGTACACTGCGCCGCACAAGCCACATTGGAAGTTGTCGGAGGTTCTCGCGCAGAACGCGGGGAAGCAGAGCTGGGCTCTCACCGTTGTCGACGACGCGCACTTGAAGGCGCAATATATTTCCATGGCGCCCGGCGAAAGCACGCCGACGAAGTTTTATGCGGATAACCCGGCGTGGTGGGTGGTTCAAGACGGGCAGATCCGATTCACAATCGATGGGCAGGAACCGTTTGTCGCCTCAAAGGGCTACCTGGTTCAGGTTCCCTACCGCATTCCCTTCCGTATGGAAACCGTAGGCGACCGGCCTTCGTTGCGATTTGAGGTCACGGTCGCCGGCGCGAGCGTCCTGTATCCGGCTGAAGGGGGTTACCAGCCGAAGCCCATGGAAGGCGTGCAGTATGTGCCGGTGCGTTTGTCCGGGCGCGGTTCTTACAGCGAGCAGAACCGTCCGTACCTGGACTTCATCGGTCAAGTGGTCAACGGGGGACAGCGTGCCGGAGCGTTCGTCAGCGATGATCGCGGTTTTGCGAACATCATCCGTGGGCGGGGCGCTGCACCTCCGCCGGACACCGACAAGGGACACTTTCATCTGGACTACGCCGAGTTCTGGTTCATCCTTGAAGGGCAGATCGACTATCTGGTCGAGGGGTTACCGTTTTTCTCTGCGCAACAGGGAGACGTTGTTTACGTTCCCAAAGGGCGGTACCACCGGGCATCGTTTGGCGGCCAGGGAATGGCCACACGTTTGGCGATCAACGGATATCCTGCCGGTCTTCACAACTACCAGGCTCCGGAGTAGGAGTCAGAATTGGATTCACGCGAACCACCCTTCCTCGGCTGAGGGGGTGGTTCGCTGTCATGTCCGCGGATCTAATCAACGTTGCCGTCATTGGTTGTGGCGGAATCACTTTCCAAAACCACATCCCGGGTCTCGCCCTTTGTCCCAACGTCAGAATCGCCGCCGTTTGTGACACCGACGGCGCAGCTGTTGAACGCGCCCGCGCCCAGACCGGCGCAGCCATTGCATCTCTCGACTACACCGACATCCTGAAGCGCGACGACATCCACGCCGTCATCATTGCGACGCCAAACTGTACCCATGCGCCAATCGCGCTCGAGGCTGTCGGCCGACGCAAGCATGTCCTTTGCGAGAAGCCGCTGGCGATGAACTACGCTGAAGCTATACGGATGGCCGACGCCGCGGAACGTTCCAACGTTCGCCATATGACCGCCTTCACCTACCGGTTCGTCCCTGCGATGCGCTATCTGACGTATTTGGTGAAGCAGGGAGATCTTGGAAATCCCTATCACTTCAGGTCCTGCCGCTTGCAGGATTGGGGAACACGCGATCTGGGCTGGAGACAGATAAAGAACGCCGCCGGATCCGGAGAACTCGGTGACATGCTGAGCCACCGCATTGATTTCGCGCACCTGCTTTTGGGCTCGATCAGCAGGCTCGTGGCCATGGTGAAACAGTGGCACCCCGAGCGCGGTGGACGTCCCAACGATCTGGAAGACTGGGCCGCGCTGATCGCAGAATTCCGGAGCGGTGCAACCGGGGTTCTGGAAAGCAGCAAGCTGGCTAGCGGCCGAAATGAAAGTTGGCGCAGCTTCGACTACGTCGAGATCAACGGCTCCGAGCGGTCATTTGTGTTTACAACCGGCGACTGGAACAAACTCCGGACCGGTAAGTTGGGCGGTCCTGGATTAGAGACCATAGACGTGCCGCGCGAGTTCTGGAAGTCACCGAATTCCCCACGCGATTCAGGAACCGGAGATCCGCTGGTAACTTTCCGTTACGATCAGGCGTGGGAATTCGTGGATGCGATTCGCTCGCAGCGGCCGTGTCGACCGGATTTTTATGATGGTGCTCGCGCACAGGCCGTTGTCGATGCGGCGCTTCAATCGGCGGGAACCGGTCAGTGGGTGGAATTAGACGAAGCCGCGGAGGCAGCAGGATGATGAACTCGGCTGTTGTGACAGGAGCAGGTAGCGGTGTCGGTCGCGCCATTGCCTTGAAACTTGCAGAGTGTCACTGGCGTGTGGCGGTTCTGGGCAGACGAGTCGAGGCTCTCGAGGAAACCAGACGGCTGGCCGGTTCGAACGCATCGCAAGTCACGATTCATGGTTGCGATGTAGGGAATGCCGAAGCAGTCGCCGCGGCGGGCAAGCGCATTCTCGACGGCTTCGGCGACGTGGATGTGCTGGTCAATGCTGCCGGCACGAATGTGCCGAGCCGGTCATTGGCCGTCTTATCGCTTGGCGACTATCACGCCATGATCGACACCAACCTGAATGGTGCGTACTACTGCGTCCAGGCGTTTCTTCCGCAGATGCGGTCGCGCGGACACGGCGTGATCATCAACATTGGTTCGGAAGCCGGTCGGCAGGCATCGCCGAAAGCCGGTCCGGCATACGTGATCAGCAAGTTTGGGCTCGCAGGACTGACGCAGAGTATCAACGCCGAAGAACGCGCCGCCGGCATCCGCGCCTGTGTGATCCATCCTGGCGATATCGATACGCCACTGCTCGACAAGCGCCCGCAGCCTCCGGATGCGCGCGCGCGTGCCACAATGCTGCAACCGGGCGACGTTGCGGAGTGCGTGATGTTCTGCATCAATCTCCCACCTCACGTTATCGTCGAGGAAATGCTTGTTCGGCCGCGGTGATTAGCCCCTGGCGTTTTGAGTTTTATTGGCCGTTTACGATGGCCAGATGCGGCTGATCACGACAATCACTCCCAGACTGAAGAAGAAAAGGCCTGAAAGGCTCAACCCGATCCGCACCAGCCAGCCCGGCCGGAGCTCGGGGGGAAGCAGCGTTAGATTGACGGCCAGGGTGTGCCAGCAACTGACGCCAAGAGCGATGTTGTAGAACATTGTGGCGTTGGTGATCAGAGTACCTGGTGTGAGCGAAAGCATGATCACACCGAAGAGCGCATACCCCAGCAATACCTTGAAGTACACCGATTTTATGGCTTCTGTGTCCATGCGGCGCAAGCGCTTGCTGCTGGTCCAGAAGACATCGACCCATCGCCGGATGATTCCGTCGGCCGTCGTCGACACCGTGGGAGCGAGGACAAGGAACCCGCACAGGATCGTCATGAACCAGCAAAAATTTCCAAGCGCGTAACTGGAAGCGAGCGCGACCTTGTCTCGGACGCCCCCCGCCGTCATCACCGCCATCGTCCAGTCGTCACTCTGCGTGCCGAAAGGGAGGAACTGAACGGAAAGCATGGCGGGGAGTGCCAGGCCGATGAAACACGCCGGCATCCAGACCACCAATTGATCCCTCGCCACGTGGCGGTACCATCGCCGCCAGCGGAGAAGTGATTTCTCGTTAACTTCAAAAACCCGTCCGACGTGCGAAAGGCTCAGACCGTGGCCTCCAAAAACGCTCGGTATGGCGCCCACGTGGTGACCCATGCCCCAACCCTGATCCCTTGTGTAGTTGCTGATGGGCGTGTTCGTCAGCCCGCCGGAACCGGCGATGGCTGCCAGTGCAGCGATGAACGCGATAAGGGTGAAATCGACAGCCGGCAGTCCGCGCCCTTCGAGGAGCGCAATAAATATGTTGTCGACATTGGCACCGCGCGAAAGCGGCGTGTCGGCCGCTACCTGAACGGGTACGGTTCCGAATTTGAGAAAGCCGCTGAGAATCTCAACCCACGTGGACGGCTGAGAGAAAAAGAACGCGAGAAAAAGCAGGAACCCGAAGACGACGACAATCTTGAACGCCATCACCGCTCGCAGCGAGTTGTAAATCTTTCCGCCAAAAAGCAGCGGAACCAGCGCAAGCAGAAATATGACGTAGCCGAGGGCTTTCATGAGCCAGAAGTCGCCGCTGTCCGCTGCAGGGTTTGGGACGACACCGCCTTTCAACAGTGTTGCGACCGGAGTTGCCGCGTTTGCAGCCAGGTAGGGGAAAATCGAGCCCAGGTCCAGGAACAGGTAGGCCAAAACCCAGAATCCTGGGCCGGGAAGGGTGCGGAATTTGCCCGTGAAGATCGGTTCGCCGGTGTACAGGGTGTAGCGGCTGATCTCAATGTTGTAGATGACCTGGCCGAGGACGCTTAACGTTGTCAGCCATAGCAGGCTGCCGCCGTAGAGCGCTGTCACGCGCGGACCGAGAAGCCACTCACCGCCGCCGATCGATGATCCGCCCAGCACAAGGCCGGGACCCAGCAGAGCGAACCAGTTTTTCCATGTGAACCGAGGCGCATCGATGAGTTCGCCGGTCTCCCACCGCGGCATCTCGGGGGAGCCGGGATGCGGCGCCTTGAACGATACACCCGTTTTCACGTCAGCAGGTTTCCACCGGTTGCAGCAAACGATGTCGCGAGGGCGTCAAATGTTTCCTCCAATTTGCGGCGCATTATACAGCGGCTTGTGTTCCCAAAACTCGGCTAAGGTAGAATATTCCCCCACTTATGACTTCAAAAACTTTCGATCCAGAGAACGCTCCCAGCCGGCGACGTTTTCTCGCAACTCTGCTGCCGGCCATGGCGGGCTTTTCCTCAGTCGTCGCGGCAGGTCAGGGTCAGCGCGGTGGCGCGCCGGTGTCGCCCGATCCCACGCCGCGCGACTGGTCCGGTGGTGCGCCATTGCGCTATCCGGACCCGGACATTGTCGCGCTGGATAACCGCTTCCGCCGGTACATCATTTTCAATACGCCACTCAGACGGCTTCACACGGGAACCTTGTGGGCGGAAGGACCTGCCTGGAACGGGATCGGCAGGTACCTCGTGTGGAGCGATATCCCCAACAACGTCCAGTTGCGTTGGATTGAAGATGACGGCCGCGTCACTACCTTCCGAATTCCGTCCGGTTACAGCAACGGCAACACGTTCGACTACGAGGGCCGCCAGTTGTCCAGCGAGCACGGTGGACGTCGCGTTGTCCGCTACGAGCCGAACGGCGCGGTCACGGTCATCGCCGACAAGTTCGAAGGCAAACCCTTAAATTCTCCGAATGATCTGGTTGTGCATCCAGATGGGAGTGTCTGGTTCACCGATCCCCCATACGGCATCAATGGGAATTACGAAGGGTTTCAGTCAAAGCCGGAACTGAAGGAAGCGGTCTATCGTGTGGATGTCAAAGCGGGACGAATCACGAAGGTAACCGACGAGATCGGTGCTCCGAATGGCCTCTGCTTCAGCCCCGACTACAAAAAGCTATACGTCGCCGACACGGGCGCCGGCCGTGAAGTCAAGGTTTGGGATGTCGACGGGAGCAACCTGCGTAATGGAAAACGCTTTGCGCAACTCGATGTTCCAGGTTCCGGCACTCCGACCGTTGCCGATGGGATCCGCTGCGACGTGGACGGAAACATCTGGGCCGGCGCGCAGCCCGGCGTGCAGATTCTCGCATCCACTGGCGAGCGGATCGGGATGATTCGGTTGCCCGAGATTTGCAGCAACGTGTGCTTCGGCGGCCCGCGACGCAATCGCCTTTTTATGACGGCGAGCCAGTCCCTCTACGCGGTGTACGTCCAGACGACGGGCGCGCATATTGCGTAAGCGGGGCCAGACTAAAATTGGGGACAGAGAGGAATTTCGCCGAAATTGCTCGGCCGAGGGATAGCGGTCGGCACGCTGGGCGGTAAATCGAGAAAAAGAAAGAGCGGAAGGCCTGCAGACTGACCTTCCGCTCCGAGATTAGACTTCCACGTACCAGTCGATTTGTGCGATGGCTTCGCCCTGGCTCTCCTCTGCGTCGGATTCAAGACGAGACTTCTTCTTGGTCTTAGACATCGAGAATTCGGGGAATGCCGGCTTATTTGACGTTCCGGTGCTGTTCCAGCCAAGCGCGCCGCGGAAATCGGTGAAGTTGGTATCCCAGTTGATCACATATCGTTCGCCCGTACCGATCGTAGCCTGCATGGCGCCGTCGTCCGAGTGCTCAAGATTGAGGGTGTGGCCGATCTCGTGAACCAGCGCGGTAAGCAGGTCGATTCGACCATCAGCCGAACTGTTGGGCCTGGCGATCATGCCGCCACCGGTGTTCCGGAATTCCGCGCTGTTCCATGGCGTGGAGTCGATAAACCATCCTCTACCCGCCGCATTCATATCGACGAGCGTTATGCCGTCGCCGATATTCCAGGCTACGGCGTCGCCCGGGAGATCGGTCACGAGAACGAATTGCAGATTGCTCAGTACAGACTTCTGATCCGCAGGCAAAGTCGTCGACCACTGCTGGATTGCCGCGTTCGCAATGATCGCGATCTCCCCGCCGGTGATAGCTCTGACAGGTTCAACGCTCGGTGTCGAAGCTGCATCGGCCGTTAGAGCAAACGATTGGTTGAGCAACGAAGGATCATCACTCTTCACCGTTACGGTATCGAATGACGTTGTACCGGTACGGCTCAAGAGTCCGAAGTTGCCGTCCGTGACGACAGCATTGTAGGTGCGACTCGCCACGAGGCTGCCGTTCAGAGTGACGCTGACGGTCGTCCCCTTCAGCATGATACCCAGCGTGTAGTCGGTTCCCGCCACGACGCTCGAGTTATTGATCACGGCATCCGTGAACCAACCTCTTGAAGTCCGGTGCCCGAGAATAATCTTGCCCGCCGATATTGTGACGAACTTGAAATCGTCGATCGCATATTGGTCGTAGACCAAGCCACCCTCGCCTGTGAAGGTGAACTTCGCAGAGAGGTCGATAACAGCTGCGGGATGCACGTTGAACGCAACTGTATCGATTGCCGGCGCCGTCCCGGCAGTGCCGGCATAACGTCCGGCACTCACGGACCAGCTTCCGCTGAGTGGCGCATCGAACAAACTGGTGACCCCACTGCTGAAGTCAACGGTTCTGCTTAACGTCATCGCGGGCTGGAGTTTCTGGACGATGACGTTATCGATCTTAGCCTTGGAATTGTTGGCGCCCAGGCCGACCATGCCGTCATGCAACCCATGTGCGATACCGAAGTAATCGACTCGTGGCGCAAACGTGAACGTCATGGTGTAGGTGTTGTCGACAACCATGATCACGGCGCTGCCGTTGAATGAGATGAAGATGTTGTAGTTTGTATCCGCCCTCAGAGAGCCAGTTACCGCTCCCTGTTTGTCGACGATCCAGCCCGATTCATTTCGATGTCCAATCTCAAGTTTGTTGGTGGAAACGTTGATACCCGCAAACTTGAAATCCGTCTCACTCTGGTAATCGAAAATGACGTAGGCATTGCTCTTATATCCTGCAGTTGGCTTGCCGGCACTCACAGTTGCCAGCACTTCGAAATAGGACGGCACAAACGCATCCACGAGCAGGACGCTGACAGCATCTCCTCCGAGAAACTCTGGTTCGACCTGATACGCCCCTTGAGTGATTGTCCAGGTACCACTGTCGATAAAGAAGCCGCTCGTCGTCGGAGCATTGCCATTAAAGTCGGCGGACCGCAGCACATCGCGAGGACCACCAGGAATGTTGCCGGCCTGTGGATCAGCGGGTGCGCCCGTCTGGTCTTGCCACGCAAAGTCCGGTTGCAGGACCAGGCCAAGTTCGCCGAACGGCTCGCCGAATCGGCTTGGGATCGGGTTGTTGTTTGTCGGAGCGGGCGGATTGCCGCCAATGGCGTCTATGTACCGCGTGGGATCTGCGCCATCCCCTGCGGACAACGCGTAGAGATATTCAGGCAAGAACGGCATCAGCGTTCTGCTGACAGTCGCTTCGCCGAACGGAGCGAACGGGACAAGATAGGTATTGTATTCGCCAACCCAATCGATGAGACGATCGCCGCCGGTATTGGCGATCTGAACATCACGTCCGGCTCCGCCGTACGCGCGGTCTTCGAAGTAAGGATGCGTGTCCGGTTGGTCGTTGGCTCTGCTGTTCGTATCCTGATTGTCGTCCGAATTGATCAGGTCGTTGCCCCATCCACCGAACATATCGTCGCGGCCGGTCCCGCCTACGATCCAGTCGTTGCCCAGGTCGCCGAAGATCGCGTCTTTCCCGTCATCGTTGACCTGCGGATAAGATTCGGTCTGTTGGCCAGTAGCCTTAGGCACGGTGCCCGCGGGTCTGATAACTCCTTCCGTACGGTCGAAGTTCAGGACGAACTCGAAGAAATCTACGCCTGGAGTGCCACCGGTGCCTTTGTACAGGTCGCCTGTTGGCGTCAGGAGGATCTTTCTCAATGGATCGTATTCGTCGTAGAGGAAGAACTCTCCGGCGCGGAAGCGATTGTTCAGATGCTGCCCATCGAGATCCACAGGATTGAAAGCCAGGGTATTCCCGGGATTTACGACGAGAGCGAGACCAGCCCCAGGGTTGAGAAGCGCCGGCAGAACAAAAGAGTCGTAACCCTGATCGAGAACACCGTCCGGTTCAGGATCTGCGTCGTTAAGGAAGACAGGGACATGCGCGTGTTCCAATGCCTCTGCGCCGGAGATCGCATCATCTCCCGAACCTCCATGTAACCAGTCACTGCCAAGTCCTCCAAATATCATGTCGTCAGCAAATGGCTTGGTACTCGCGTCATCCGGGTACTCGTCGTCGAGACCGAGCCAATCCGGGTCGTAGCTGAATGGCACGATGTCGACCGATTTCTTCAGCTGTCCGGTGATATTGATTGTTGCAATCTGGATATCACCCGGGGTTTGGATAGTTTCGTCGAGCGCGGTTCCGTTGGAGTACCTGGTGGATGGATCGCTCGCCAGGAGTCCGGCTATTCCGTACAGGGGTTCTCCGGCGGTGCTGTTGCGGCTGGTAAGAATCAGGCCGTCATCACCCAGGATGCCATCCTGACCTGTGCCGCCCGAAATCCAATCGTTTCCATACCCGCCAACGATGTCGTCATCCTGGCCGTCACCGAAGAGGATATCGCTTCCGGTCATACCGAAGATGTAGTCGTCTCCGGACTCGCCGTGAATGAAATCCGAGCCGCCGTTGTCGGCGGGGAGAGTACCTAAACCATCAGGATCTGCGATGCCGCCGCTATACGTGCCCTCCGTGTAGTCGGCGCCGCCGAGTGTGTAGTCGAGCTGTTGCATACCGCGCACAATGATCTTAAGTGGCACGGCCGGTGGAGTCGGAGCGTGGTAGTTGTCATACAGGAACGTAAGGAACTTGTCCTTTAAATCCGTCGGATTTGTTCCACTCGCGCCTCCTTGAACGATACGGAAGACATTCGCGTTGTCTCCCATGATGAAGTCTGCATCGCGTGCATGACCGGTTTGAGTCGTGACGATGTTGTTGTTTCCATCGATGGTCGCGTCACCCTCGTAGTTTCTTGCGATGTCGATACCGGCTCCACCGAAGATGATGTCTCCCACGTCAGGCCGTTCATCTTCCGTCGTCAAGCCAAACAACGCGGAACTGCCGCCAATCATGTCATCCTGACCCAGACCACCATACATGAGGTCGCTGCCGCCATTGCCCTCCATGTAGTCATCCCCATCGGAAGCCGCTTCGGGGATATTGAAGCGGAGCAGCAAGAAGTCGGATTGCGGCATGCCGGTATCGGTGATGTTCAGAACTCGGCTGATCGTCCCTTCCCCGGGGGGTTCCTTGATTGAACCATCTCCCTGCATGAGGTCGTTACCCAGTTCGCCAAACATCACGTCGCTGTCAGCGCCGCCTGCCATTACGTCATCACCAAAACGACCCTGGGGGTCGGCTTGAACGCCGTCCGAGTGATCCAGGAATTCGATGTCGCGGCCTACAGCATCTGCCGGATCGCTTTGCATCGTTTGATTCTGCAGCGTCCATGGAACGTTCGTCGTGATTGTGCTGGGTGTGGTTGTGTAGATCCTGTCATCCGCAGGTCCCGCCAATCCGGTATTCGTCAAAGCCTGGAAGCGAGGGCTGAGATCGTCTCCACGCCGCCAAACGATGGCATTATCACCCGTCATAGCGTCATTGCCGGATCCGCCGTCCATCAGATCATTCACTTGCGGAGCAGCGTCGAGCGTGGCGCTTACTACGGGGGAATTGAATTCGTCGTACGCCGGGAATGCGAGACTGCCGGAAACGTTGTGACCGCCCAGCATGTCGTCGTTGCCGGAGCCGCCCCACATGCGGTCGTCTCCCTGCTGACCGAGCATGACGTCGTCACCTTCCTCACCCCACATCAGGTCGCCTTCGCCACCGTCACCGCTTGCGGTATCGATCGCGAAGAAGTTGCGTGAGTTGAAGCCAAGGAGTGAGCTGAAGTGCGGGTAGAGGCGGCCGTGATCTCCAAAAAGCACATCCCGATTCGCGGTTACTGTTCCCTCATCCGCCTCATCACCATCATCTCCATGAATCCAATCCAGGTCGGTACCACCAAAGGCAAGGTCGTTGTTCTCGTCGCCATAGATCTTGTCGCGACCGCCGTTGTTCTTCTGTTCAGTCGTAATCAGATCCAGTGTTGTGAGATCCGTATCCGCCACACCGGGGTTGAACTTGTTATAAAGAGGCAGATTGTTCGCCTGAATGTCGATGCCGTGAATTTCGCCGAGACGCCCGGTGGACAACCATTCGAACGCTCCGTTGTCACCGAGGATAATGTCATCTCCATCAAGGGATGGAACGACACTCAGTGCATCTCCATATAACGTATCGCCCTCGACGCCACCTGCGATGATGTCGCCGCCTGCGTTTCCGGAAATCGTATCGCTGCCGCCGGAATCGATTGGATTATCGTCGTCTTCGTCCGTGGTCCGGATGGTCTTGACCGCAGAACCAAAGATCACCTTTAAGTCGCCGCCAACCGCAGCGCCCTTTGCTACGAGCGTAATATCAGCGTTATCGCCGAGCAGGATGTCGGCAAGATCGTTTGCGCCCGCATTGGCTGCGGCATTGTCGCCGTAAATAACATCGCCACCCGTGCCGCCGATCTCCAGGTCTGTTCCTCTGCTACCTGAAATGTTGTCCGTACCGCCAAGGCCGTCCTCGTACGAGGTTATGAAATCGATCGTATCGAGATCCGCATCGACGTTGAACCGTATCTTACCGTTGTCCCCCAGAATGATGTCCTGGGCATCCGATGCGTCAACTGGAGTCGCACGGTCTCCATACAGGAAGTCGATACCTCCGTTGTTTACGCCACCGAAGATAATGTCGTTGTCGTCCTGACCCTCGATCGTATCCGCACCTCCGGTAGTTTCAAGGGTATCGGTGGTGTAGATCTCTTCGATCTTCGTGGAGACGCCGTCGTTATCGAGGCCAAAATCAATTTGTCCGTTATCGCCGAGGATAATGTCAGCGCCGTCGGCGCCGTCATCGCCCTTCAGGAAGTCGCCGGCGACTCCTCCAAAGATGATGTCCTCACCCTTGTTTCCGTAGGCGTGGTCGACACCACCGAAAGCGAGCGCATTGGCATCCAGTTCTTCCGTTCGGATAAACACAAACACCGCGCGAATTCCGGCGAGACTCACAATCGGCGGGCCGAGATCCTCTCCTTCACCATCCGGATCGACGGGGCCTGGCCCAAGGCTATCTGTTTCGCCGAGCGTTTCATATTGGATCTCGCCGTCGTCGCCGATGATGACGTCGTTATCTGTAAGCGAGGAATCTTCGTTCAGAAGCGGGTTTGTGAACGCTGCGTTCATACGCCCATACAACGTGTCGTTCGCGCCGCCGCCGAAAATCAGGTCGTCACTAGCATTGCCTGAAATCGAGTCGTCACCCACTTCAGCCGCGCTTGTGCCGGGAATCGTCCGGATGTTATCGCGGCGGCGATCATCGAACTGGAGGCGTCCGCCGTCACCGATCAGGATGTCCTGGCCCACGGGGATCGGACCCGCAGGCGGAGTTCCAGGGGCGACACCCGGGTTGAAGTCACCGAAGATCGTGTCCCCTTTAACGCCATTGAAGAGAGCGTCCGCGCCACCCAGGACAATGTCATCACCGTCCCCGCCAGTAATCGTATCGTTGCCATCGGTTAAGCCGTTGACCAGCGTCTTGATCAGGTCGAGTGACTTTTCGTTCTTATCGGCATCAGCGCGGATATCGGCGTCCAAAGCGTCAAGCGCCGCATCCGTGATTGCAGGATTCCATACGTTATCGAAGACGTCCGCATCGCCGCCGATGAAGCCGATAGCGCGGTGGTCATCCGGAGTGTCGGTGGCATCAAAGATGTCCGGATCAAAGAAATTGACCCACACGACAAAGCCGTCGTCACCAAAGACGATATCGTTACCGGTTCCAGCATCGATCGTGTCACGGTCGGGACCACCGAAGATGAGATCGGGTTCGGTATCACCTGTGATGGTGTCGTTTCCGAAATCACCGAAGATAACATCCGCACCCGCGTTACCGTGGATGATGTCATCCTCCCAGTTGCCCCGGATGAAGTCGTTGCCCGTTTCGCCGAAGATCGTGTCTTCACCGTCGGTTATATCTCCGGGGTAGCCTTCGTCGCGAAATCCAAAGATTCGGTCATGTTCCGTGCCGCCCATGATAAGGTCGGCGTGGCCGCCGCCGGAGATCAGGTCGAAACCGGACTCACCGAACATGATGTCGTTTTCAGTTCCACCATCCAGGTCGTCGTCGCCCGATCCCCCGAATATCACGTCATTGCCGGCGTGACCGTGAACCGTGTCGTTGCCACCGCCCTTGTGGTCAGTAAGGCTAATCTTCAAATAACTGACAGTTCCGTCGGGATTCGTCGTTTTGGTCAAGTCGGGGAGGCCGCCCCCCGTAGCTTCGATGCTTGCACCGTCGCCGAAGATAAAATCGTGGTCTGTCGCGCCGCCGCCATCCAGCGAACCTGCAGCGACGTCACCGCCGATTTCATCGTTGCCGCCGTTACCGAAAATGATGTCCGCACCAGTACCGCCGGTAATTATGTCGTCTCCGTCCTTCGGAGTGTTCGAAGTGCGAATCGCGCCGCTGGTGTTTACGGTTCCCGAATCGCCAAAGATGATGTCGGCGTTGGGCCCGCCGTCAATCGTGTCGTTTCCTTCGCCTCCATAGATCGAATCATCTCCCGAATTACCGTAGAGATCGTCGTCTCCGACATCGCCTTTTACGCTGTCCTTGCCGCTGCCGCCTTTCAAAGTGTCCCTGCCGCTTCCTCCCTCGAAAATAACGGGGTTCGTCGTCAGAGCTGACGCGTCGATGATGTCATCGCCCTCGCCGCCGAAGCCGACAACAGCCTTCCCCGCGCCGATGGAATACAGCTGAGCTGCGCCCTGGGGCACTCCAAAGTCTGGCGCCCAAATCGCCACTTTGCCCGCACCGCCATCGCCTATGAAAATTTTCTCCGCGATATCCCGGACATCGCCGTTCTGCCGCGCCGCTGCATTTGGTCCGATGTTCAGCAATACGGTGCCGTCGCCGCGCTCTGTTGCAAGAATCGGTTCACGGTCGAACGGAATACTGAATTCGAACAGAACGATGGGCGGCGTGATATCGAATTCAAACTTCGCGAAGAGGAACTTGATGAACGCAGTCAGCTGGAACGAGACATCGCCGAAGACGTCGAAAATGGCAATGGGGGCCAATGCCGGGTTGCCATTGCGCGCTTCGAAGAGGAACGTGCTGACGAGTTCACTGATGCGCACCTTACCGTCGTGATTCGGGTCGTACAGGTCGAAATTGACGGTGAGAATAATGTTAGCGTTGACGCCGGCACTCGCGATTCCGGCGTTCAACTCGGCGCCAACGCCGATCGTGCCTTTAAACACCAGTTCCGGTACGTCGACTCCAAAGGAGCCGTCCGGTATATCCGTGTCACTGATGAAGAATCCTGAGAGCAGATCCAGCGGATTCTGGAAGTCACCTTCCGCAAAGTCCATGATTCCCTGAGTGTCGTAACCAAACGCGAGGTCGATGTTCAGACCTATCCCCGCCGTCACGACACCGTAGAGAGGTGGATAGATGGGGAAACTGACCTCCCACTTGAAGTCCAACATGAACCGTGGGAGATCGTACGTGATGAGGGTGGCATTCCGTCCGAGAAGCAGACCGAAAACCTGAGATGGATCCTCAAAGATCGGGAACGCAAATCCGGAATCGTCTGGAGTACTGCTAAAGCCGCCGCTAAACAGAGACTTTGTCGTCGTCGCTGTAGGACTGCTGGAGGCTCCTCCAAGGAAGCTGTCCAGTTTTGCCGGATCGGTGAGGTCGCCCAGGGCGCCGAGACCGGGCATGCTGCCAAGCTTTTGGGCGAAGTCTGCGATCGGTCCAGGGAGGCTCCCCAGGCTATCGTTACCGAAACTAAAGTTCGGATTCGTCAACAGTCCGGCTCCGGTGCTGCCCACCCCTTCAGCGCCTCCCAGGAGGGACTCTTCAGGATGCGCGGCATCAACGAGCTTGAAGTCTCCCAGAACGAGGACCAGGCTCTCGCCGCCGCCCGTGTCAATCATATTGACGAGACTGATAATGTCCGCGACCGCATAGATCAGGCTCGCATCAAACTCGCCAAATGCCGCCGCAATGTCGACCAGCGTAATCGTGCGGCCCGCGAGGTCAGATAGCACCGGGATACGCGCTGTTACGATGTCGATAATCGGCTGCAAAGGTCCGGTGATTTCCTGGATCTTCGCAACGACCGGCCCGACTGTCTCGGACAGGAAGGAACCGAGATCCAAACTGACATCGGTGAATTCCAGCAACCTCAGCCCATCTGCCAGATTCAGGTCACCGGAAATGGGTCCACCCACGGACCAGTCAAGGTGGAACTGGGCGCCGACCGTTGGAATAGCCGCCGAAATCGTATCTGGGAGCATGTCCTCGTTCAGTCCGAGCTTCAGGTCCAGATTAACTTCGGCATCCGCGGTAATTCCAATGGCAGCGTCAACGCTACCCAGTTCAAACAGGCTCAGGCGCGTGTCGCCAGGATTGTCCTTGTTGAAGATGTCGACTGTGAAGTCGGCGCGAATCCGCGTTGGATCTGTATCACCGTCGCCATCGAAGCTTGTGTCGACTGCCGTAACGTCCAACTGCAGGAAGGCCAGCTTCCCCGTTAGGGTCGAGCCCGTACCGATACCGGCTTCTATAAACAGGTTGAGCTCGGGTACAGACTCCTGGTAAACGACGTCGTAGTAACCCGTCGCTCCCGGTGCGCCATTGACCTTGATGTAATAGGTCGTCCCTTCGACAACCGGGAAAATGACGCGCTCCACATCCAGGTGATCCTTAAGGTTGCTCTGATCACCGGTGTCGATGTCGCTGCCTCCGCTGTTCTGTATCGTTAGATTCAGATCACCGAAGAGCTGATCGAAGTAGAGACTGACGATCGCGTTGCCGGTATGTGTCGCCGTAAATTTGAAGAAATCGACGTCGCCATCCTCGTTGATGGAGCGGTTGTCAACACCCAGGTCATTATCAAACGCTGGAACAGGAGCGAGGTCGTCCGCGCCACCGAGGTTGTCATTGGTGGCTTCCGTCGCATCTGGATTAATCGTGTTTGGATCCTGGGTGACCACATCGACCTTGATGCGCCACACGCCCCTGCCCTGCGAGGCAACATACAGCGTGGTGGCGCCACCTTCATGATCAAAGTGGACAAAGCGCGGCCGGGGTAAATGCGGAACGTTAGGATCCGTCCCGACGGGGTCAGTCAGCAATCGCCAACTGGCGCCGTCGTCATTGCTGAAGAAAACGCCGGCATCAGCTGCGCCGGCTACGAGCATATCGGGATTCTCCGGGTCGAACGCGAGTAACGTGGGTTGTGTATAACCACGGAAGCCTCGGCTGATTGCGTCAAATGGGCTGAGGGTAATATTGAAGGCGAAGTTGCCGGCTCCCGTCTGGTTTTGATACTGGAACTCGTTAGCGGGTCCCCGCATCATGTCTTCAAGATCTTCATCCTGAGTCCAGTTGGAACCACCATCATTCGAGCGCCAGATCTCCGGGCCGGTCAGCGTCATTACGGAGGCATACAACCGGTTCGCGTTTTTCTCGTTGACGGTGAACAGGAGAACTCCACTGCCGCCCGTTCCATCCACGCCAGCAATGTTCGTATCGATCCGGGTCCAAACTGCGGCGCCCGAACCATCCGCGGCAATACCGGTGACTTTCCACAGTTCATCGCCGGTAAAGCCGTTACCGACACCGACAGTAACGTAGAACGTCGGAATGCCGCTGCCGTCGACAGCGGCCTGAAGATCGGCAAATCTCGAGGAATCCACACCCGCAGGCTCAGTGAGTTCGGTCCAGTTGATTGGGACAGCCTTGATGTTCGTCGTGATGAACAAACCACCGTCGAGAAACGTTGTATCGTCCCCCGTCAACACGGCGAACTTGTCATCACCCCACGTGTCGAACGAGTCCGCAAGCTTGAACGAAATCACATCGCCCGAGGCTGGATAGCTGTTGTTACCGCCGCTTTCCCCAAACGCGCCACCGGTACCGTGACCCAATACGCCGCGACTACCAAGGAAGTATTTGATCGTGCGGGCGTCGTTCCTGAAAACGCCCAGGTTCCACATCACCTGATCGTTTTCCGCAGCGACATCAAAAACGTCAGCACCAACACGGTTGTGCCAGAGTGTCGATGCATTAGCGGCACCAGCTTGTTGCAACGCCCATAAACCGTTGTCCTGAAGACCGAGATAGAGATCTTCATCTTCATTACCGGGCTGATCGACGCTGGCAAAGCCGACCATCCACTGCGCATGCGGACTCTTGGTAGGCTGTTGCCAACCCGGCAACTGAGCGCCGGAGGTACTTCTATAAACGCCGCCATCGGTCGTATGAATCAGCGGCACGCCGTCCGCAGACTCCGTATCGAAAACCACATCTCCAGCGTCATCATGCGCGCCGGCGTCGGACAAGATGGGCGCGTTGACGTTCCCGGCATTCTGGATATACCACTCGCTTTCCTCGTCGACCGCCGTGTTCCCGTTGTTGTCGACCCCATCCGTGGCAAACGTCGGCAGGCCTGTTGGGAAAGCGCGGAGTCCCACGACGCCTGACGTCGCCGGAATGCGGAAAAGATCGGTATCTCCGAACCAGATGTCGAAAGCCGCTCCTGTGCGATCGTTTACGGTGACAAAGGAGGTACGCCCCTGAGGGTTTGTATCGGAACCTATCAATGTCCAGTTCACACCCGCGTCGCTGGACTCGTACAGGCGGTTCGTGTTGCTAACCAGGAAGATCACATTTGGTTCGTCTGGCGAAGCGGCGATGCTGACACCGCCGCGGTTCGGGAACGGTTGATGTGGCAGCTGCCAGGTTACTCCGCCATCAGTGGAGCGAGCGTGACCCAGGGCGCCGGCGATATCGATAATGCCGCCATGATAGACAACATCGTAGACATCGCCTGCCTGAAGGTGGATTTCCACTCGGCGATTTGCGGCTTCAGCCACTTCATCCGCGGTAGCAACAGCGAGGTGCGCAGTGTCTTCCCCGAAGCCAATGATGGTTATGCGGTTGGTATCCACACCGTTTGTCACGAGGTAGTCGCGAACCGCATCGGCACGATCTTCCGAGAGCGCTTGATTCGATAATGGAGTTCCAACGGTGTCGGTGTAGCCGGCCACCTGGACATTCAGTGTCGGATTGTCCGTGAGGTACTTCTGAATAATCGGGATGAACGTATCGAGAATATCGGTGTCGGTGGGACTTTCCAGATTGAAGAGAGCCGTGTCGAAGAACACGCTCGCCCTGTACGGATTAAAGAACTGCCAGGTCGCGCCCGAATCATGGCTGATCGCGACTCCGGCATTGGTGCCGATCGCTACATTGGCCGGGGCGGTAGCGTCAATCGAAATGCCGAAGGCCGAAGGCTCATCGATCCGGACCTGCGGGACCATGTAGCCTTCCTGCGGCGTGTTGTCACTTCCGCCACCGCTATTGTCGGGTACTGAAGACGCGGGATGCGTCCACGTATTGCCGCTATCGTTGCTGACATTTATTCCGGAAATGCTTTGGACGCGTCCATCATAGAACGACGTCGCATACACCCTGTTGACAGCGGAAGGGTCAACTTCAACGTCCCACGTAACCTGTGGCAAATGATTGTCCAGGTAAACCCACGTCTGGCCGCCATCCGTGGTCTTGTAAATGCCGCCATATTCGCTGGCTGCATAGAATGTCTGG